>JBEDKU010000189.1:0-6064 GCA_041172045.1 Verrucomicrobiota bacterium
GTGGGCTGAAATTTCCGCGAGCCCGCACCCGCGAGCCCGCCACCGGAGCCTCACCCCGGCCTTCCCACCACACTTGGGCCCCCGCTTGCGGGCCGGTCAGCAGCATCGCCGGTGCCACCCAGTAGCCGCCGCCGCCCTTGCCGTCCTTGAGCACCCGGCCCCGCATTTCGCCACCGACGGATTGCAACAAAGCCCGTTCTTCCGCTTTCCTCGCCTCATTCCGCCAGGTGAAAACGCCGACGGCGATTCCGCCGCACGCCAGCCAGGCCAGCCCCACCCGCCAGTGCTTCACCCATCCACCGGCCGTCCCCAGCAGCCCCGCCAGAACCAGCCCGGCGGACCACTTCCAATCCGCCGCCAACACGCACCCGGCGGCCACCAGCGCGGCCAGAAACAACGGGTGCCGCCCGCAGAACTTCCGGGTGCTGGATCGGACTTTCCCCATCGTGCGGACTCCCTGGACACACGGGATGGGTTCGAGGTCAACCGGGGATCACGCCCCCTCCTGAGCGGCGGCGGCATCCGCCACTTCCCACTCGTGCAGCTTGTTGCGGGCGTTCGCCGAGTGGCGGGTTTCCGGAAAGTTTTCGATCACCTGGTTCATGATCGCGACGGCGGAGGCGCGGTCGCCCTCCACTTCGTTGTAAAGTTCCGCCAAGCGGAAAAGGAAATACGCCGCGTCGTTGATCTCCCATTCCTGGCTCTCCAGCGCATGGCGGATGGTCGCGATGGCTGCGGCGGGATCCTCCAGGTTGGTCTTCTGGATCTTCGCGATCTCCACCCACGGCAGCCGGTTGAGCGGATCCGCCGCGGCGGCCTGCCTGAAGGCGGCGATCGCCCCCTCGTAGTCGCCCTGCGCCATCAGCGAGCGGGCGTCGTGCATCACGTCCCTCTCGACCATTTCCGCGCTGTCATACACCGCGTGGGTGACGCGCTGGGCGAAGAACGGCAGCAGATGAACGACGAAGAAAATCCCGACCAGGCCGGCGCTCAGGAACGTGAGCAGGATGCCGTTGAAGGTCTTCTCACCCTCCATCGAGTTGAGGTCGGTCTTCAATTTCGAGACCTCCTCCTCCTCGGTCCCGGTGTTTTCCAGCGTGGTGATTTTCGCGCTCAGCGCGGTCATCTCCTTGGTTTTGTTCGAATACATCACCCAGCTTCCGCCCACGAGAACCACCAACACCACATACATGATCCATTTCATCATTCCGCAGGGTGGCCTATCGCGACCGGGGACTGGAAGCAAAATCTAATGCAACTTACAAGCGGCGGGCGTTGCGCCCCTCGTCGATGAGGTTCCAGAAGTGCTTCGAGTTCGCCAGCGCCTCGTCCTCCGCCAGCGGCATCTTCGAGCGGAACAGGAAATCCGAAAACGTGCCCTTGTGCAGCACCCGGTGCACGATCACCGCGCCGTCCCTCACCTCGAAGTAGAACCGGTAGTCCTTCGCCCGGAAGCGGTAGAGCACCGTGCCGTCGCGGTCGATCTTGCCGAACCGCTCGCCCGTCAGGTTCTGCAAATCCTCCTTGCCCACCTTGAACTCGTCGATCAGCTCAAGCTGCTCAAGGGTATCCAAGGCGGATAACTCCGCCGCGCTGATTTCGTTGAAAACAATCTGAAACACCCCGTCACGCTAGCGACGATCCGCGCTCTTGCCAGCGCGAAGTGATCCGGCGCGCGGTTGGTGGAATCCATTCCGTCCGGGGGCGACCCGATTCCGGATGGCGATGACGGGACCCGAAGATCAGTCACAGGGAAGGTAGTCAGGACCGGTAACTTCGATTGATGAAAGGATCTAAACCACCAGCGCTTCATCCATGAATGCTTGTTAGTCGGGACTGGCCCTGAGGCACGCCGCCCGCACGGCATGGCCCGGTAACGCGTGCAGTCTTTCCGTTTTCCCAAACTCGACTAGGATCCGCCCATGAAGACACTGGAAACAGACATAGAGATCGGAGCTGACGGCAGCGTGAGGCTGCTTTCTCCCCTGCCTGCATGGCTCAAGCCGGGCCGGGCGCATGTTCTGATGACTGTGGAATCGGTGGAGGAAATACCCAAGCGCCAGAAACTCACCGCCACGCCGGAGATGATTGCTCGACGCGAGGCCGCGCTAAAGAACGTCCGCAAGCTCAACCCCTATCGCGACATCACCGACCCGGTAGAATGGCAACGTCAAATCCGGGAGGACCGCCCGCTGCCGGGCCGCGATTGATACCATGCTCCTGGATACAAAGATGAAGCTGAGGGATGCAATCATCGCCGCCATCGCCCTCGCATACAAAATCCCGCTCGTGACTCGGAACGTGGATGATTTCAAAAACATTGTCGGACTGGATTTGATAAACCCGTTTGCCATCACGCCATGAACCATTCCGATGAAAACCAAACGCCAATGCTTGTTAGTCGGGACTGACCCCGTCGCAGAGGGCAACCGCGCGGTCATGTGATTTTGAACCACCATCCCAATCTTTTGCCACCACCGGGCCCGGCCCGAAACGAGGCTCCGTGGTTTGCCATCTCGATCGGCCAGGCCACTGGCAGATTCTGCTGGGATCTGGCTTCCGTATGAATCGAACCCATTGGTGTTTTGAACTCGGTGCGGAAATCCTTTGTTCAAACAATTTCCCGTGAATTTGAGGGTCGGATGATTTCCAGCTTCTCGCCGCAAGCAGCGGCCGCCAAATCGGGCATGGTAGTTCCAAGCTTTGTCGAGGATTGCCGCCAAAAACCCACCTGTTCCAGCCCAAACCCGATGAAACCCTCGACTCAATCCCGCCGAAAAATGAATACGAAAAGAGCCATCGAATCCACTCGTTCCTCATCACGTCATTGTCGCATTCGTTGCGTTACCTATCTAACTGTGTTTTTATCCGTTTTCCTAGGTTGTTTTTGGGAAGCTCATGCCCAAGGAAACAATCCGCCCCCCGCACCGGGTCACGTTCGCAACGTCGTGGTGGGTGCCGGTGGCTATGTCACCGGGATTTTCGCCGACCCAAACGAAAATGGTCTGTTCTACATCCGCACGGATATGGGTGGAGCGTATCGCTGGAATTCCATTCAAGCTCGTTGGGTTCCAATCCTTGAAACGCAACAAGCCAGCGATTTCGGGATCGAAAGCATCGCCGTGGATCCGAGTAATGCGCGGACGGTTTACATTCAGACGGGCAAGTATCTCTATGATAAGGCCAAAATCCTAAAATCCACGGATGCAGGTGATACGTGGACCTCGATGCCTGTTCCGCCAAACCTCGCCTCAAGCGGCAACGGTTCCAATCGAATGGTGGGGGAGCGCCTACAAGTCGATCCCAACCTACCTAATCTGCTGTATCTTGCCTCCCGCACCATCGGCTTGTGGAAAAGCCTCACTGGCGGCAACACTTGGGAGTCCGTTGCTCAGTCCGCCGTCAATGAACCTTTCCCAAAAGGTGAGGACGAGCAGGGGCTGAGCTTCGTGACCTTTGACAAGACAAGCGGAAAAATGGGGGAACCAACTCCGATCCTCTATGTCGGGGTGTTTGAAAAAACCGGCGCGAACGGGGGAGTTTGGAAAAGCTTCGACTCGGGGAAAAGTTGGAAGCTCATGAAGGGTGGTTCCAAAACACCCGCACGCGCCGCCGTAGCTTCCGATGGCACTCTCTACGTGACCAATCTGGGAGCGGATGGCGGCATGTTCAAGGCCGCCCGTGACTCCGATACGCTCACCCAATGCAGCCCGGATCCCAAACTCGGCTACTGTGCCTTGGCCATCGATCCGCGAAATCCTAAGACGATCTACACCTCACAAGCGGGTGGCGTCTATCGCTTGAAGACCTTCGCCACCATGGATGGCGGAGCGACATGGAAAGAGGTCGGCTCCGCGCATGGCAGTGGCAACCCGGCCACCCGCGAGAATTCCCAATGGTTCGGCAATATCTCCCAGTTAGTCATCAACCCGTTCAACCCCAAGGAAGTGTGGATGGGGGATTGGCTCGGTGTTTTGCGCACTGCGGATATTGCCGATGTCGCCAAGCCTTGGGACTTCATCTTCGCCGGCCATGAGGAAACCGTTCCCCTGATTCTGGTCTGCGCACCCAGCGGCGCTCCGCTGCTCGACGGAGCGGCCGATGTGAATGGACACCGCTTCACCGATCTAACCAAACCGCCGCCGGCGCAATTCAACAACCCGGCTAGTGGTTCCACCACCGGCCTTGATTTTTGCGAATCGGATCCCAACATCTGGGCCCGTGTTTACAAGAGCTTCATCGGAGCGCATCCCGGCGGGTATTCGACCGACAACGGTGTAAGCTGGACCGCCTTCGAGAGCGTCCCGCTGGATGTGGAGGGAGGACGGATTGCCGTTTCCGCGACGAACCCGAAACTCTTTGTGTGGAGCACTGAGAAAGGGAAGGTTTTCTATACCAACGACCAGGGCACCCAGTGGATACAGTCCACCTCCGCACCAAGTGTTGCCTCTTGGGAATTTTCCCAGGACGCACAAGCGCTCGCGTCCGATCGCGTGGACGGAAATACATTCTATCTCTTGAAAAACGTAACGGCCCAACCCACCGGGCGTGCCGAAATCTGGCGCAGCACCGATGGCGGCGCGACCTGGGCTATTGCCGGAACCCTGCCTTACAAGGGCCACACCGACGCCTGGCAATACAAGATCGTCGCCTCACCCGGCGGAAAAGGGAAACTCTGGATTCTGCTCGGAAATGAATACATTGCCAAATCCTCGGATGGCGGACAAACCTTTACCTCCGTCCCAGGGATCAACGGCATGATCGCGCTCGGCAAGCCGGCACCCAAACAATCGCATCCCGCCGTCTTCGTTTACGGCGGTTTCCAAGGCAAGTCCGGCTTGTTCAGGTCCGACGACGATGGCGCGACTTGGAAAAATCTTCCGATGGATTCCCCGATCAACGACGCACCAAAAATCATCGGAGCCGATCGCCAGACATTCGGCCGTGTTTACATCGGCACCGACGGGCGCGGCATCTATGTCGTGGATTCGAACTGAGAGAATTTGGCAATTCTTTAATCCAACCAACACCACTTACGAGGTCGCCACCCACTGAAAATCTTTCCGAGAGCAAGTGTTGATTCCGGCGTTTGTCGCATTCTTTCCTCCAGTGAACTTGCCCAAATCGGCAGTGCGCCGGGGTCTGCGCCGGGGTCAGTAGTATCAGATCGAAACAAGGTGTTTTTTTGATTTTTTCTGAAGGCTGGATTTGGGCGTGAGGGTGCTTGCCAGATCGGGAGCTTCGATTTGGCCGGGCTGGTTCTGGACCTCTTGGAATGTTGGCTTCCGGGACGGAAGGTGGAGACGGAGGCGGGTGGTGGCAGCCACTGGTTGCAGATCGTTTTTCAGATCGGCTTCGCCCCTTTTGCCTGGCGGACTGGTGTGACGTGCCCTCGACAGGTTGCCGGAGCGGAGTATCTTGGAGCCATGGTCCGGCGCGGGGTTGTTGTCCCCGGGTCGGATCGGGGGCGACCGGTGTCTTGGCTTACTGACCCAAGCCGTCGCGTTTCCACGCGGCATCCCAACTAGAGCCATCCGGTCGCCCCGTCTCCGTTTTCAGTCCCGTTTGCGGTTCATTTCGTGGGTGGCCGCGGGTTGGTGGGAAGGTGGTTCATGGGCGCTCGGGGAGGTCGATGCCGTGAAGTTCTTTGATGACCCGCCGCCAGAAGCCGAGGGGGTGGGCTTCGTCGAGGATGAGGTCGAGGCCGCCGCTAACGGTGCGCCATTTTTTCTGGGCGGTGGCCCAGGCGGCGTGGGCGGCGCTGGCGATTTGCTGGGGTTTGGCTTGGCGGCAGCGCCCTTCCGGGCCGAGGTAAGGAATCTCGTTTTTGACGAGGGTGCTGACGAGCCGGAGGTGGTGGCGGGCGGCGGCGAAGATGCCATGACGCCCTTCGGCGTTCCAGCGGGTGATGCGGTCCTTGAGTTCGGGCGGGCCGTAGAGGTGGATTTTCTGGGCGCTCTGGACGGTCCAGTCTTTGAGAATGCGGTTGCAGCGGGGTGAGGCGTGGCCTTGGACGGCGGGTGAGTCGGGACCGCCGCTCTGGAGGGTGCGCGGGACGATGCCG
>JBEDKU010000190.1:0-3502 GCA_041172045.1 Verrucomicrobiota bacterium
TCATGAAACAGGAAACGCGTCTCGGCTCCGCGAAATTCTCTGCGCTGCATGAGGCATCAATCACTAACGGCCTATTCGTCCATGTTTCCGATAATGTCGAAATCGAAGGAACCATCGAAGCCCACCACTGGATCACGGGTGAAAACACCGTCATCTTCCCGCACACGCTGATCGTCACCGGCAAGAGCTCGAAGGTCCGCGTGGTGGATATTTTCCGCTCGGCGGATGAGGTCCAGCCCGGTCTCGCCATCGCCGTTAACGACCTCTCCGCCGGCCCGAACTCGAAGCTCGATTACGTCGCCATCCAGGATTTCAACGAAGTCACCCGCGTCATCCAGATCAATGAGACGTCCGCATTCCGGGACGCTTCGACCACCGGCTTCATCCTCAACACCGGCGGCTCTTGGGTCCGGGACGAGTCGCTTTCCCGCCTCGAAGGCGCCGGCTCGCGTTCGGACATGCTCTCCGTTTCCATCCCGTCCCACGAGCAGGAATACGACCAGCGCACCTTCCAACACCACGTCTCGGAAGGCGCCTACTCGGACCTGCTCTACAAGAACTCCCTCTACGACAACGCCCGCACGATTTTCTCCGGGCTCATCTTCGTCGACCAAAACGCGCATCACACCGACGCCTATCAGACTTGCCGCAACCTGTTGATGAGCGACACCTGCGAGGCCAACTCCATGCCCGGCCTCGAAATCAACGCCGACCAGGTGAAGTGCTCCCACGGCAGCACTTCCTCCCAGATCAGCGACGAGGAAATCTTCTATCTCCGCGCCCGCGGCATCGATCCGGGGCAAGCCCGCCAGCTCATCGCCCGCGGCTTCTCGGTGGACGTCGTCGAGCGGCTCAAAAACGAACCGGTCGAAGAACTCGTCCTGAAATTCATCGACGCGAAATTCGCCCGCATCACCGAGGCAACGGAGGGCTGACTTGGACTGGCACGGGGAGCCCGACATGGTGCCGCAGTTGCCGGACCACCGTCGCTCCCTCGCGCGCCATGAGGCCGAACTCGGGCGAAAGTCGCGGATCCGCAGCCATGCGGTCCCAGAAATTTTCCGCCCATCCCGCGGCTTCCCGCCATGGCTCCGTCATCGCGGGCAGCGGCAGTACCGGCGCGAACTGACGTCCGATCAATTCCCCTTGGCCGCCCGGCGCCCACAGCATCGGCAGCATGTCGTAGGCGGGCGTGACCCGGAACGGCAGCGAGTCATCGAGGAAAAGCGCGAAATTGCCGAAATGCATGTCGGTGTTTCCGATCAGCTCGCCGAAAGCGTGCGGGCGATGGTCGTGCGGTTTCCCCGCAACAACGCCGCCAGTTCGGTCGCTGAAACAGGCCCATGCGCCCGGATCAGCGGAGCGAGGTTTTCGCGGGTGATTTGCGCGGGCCGGGCCATTCAATGCACGAATTATGCATCAAAACAACCAAGCCACAATTCATGAACCTAAGCGCTTTGAATCGAACCTGCGCCATAGTTATGCATCATGATTCAAATCAATCCTTCCGCTTCAGGAGTGGAAACAACACCACATCCCGGATTGTCGGCGCGCCGGTAAGCATCATGCACAGACGGTCGAGTCCGATGCCGATGCCGCCGGCGGGGGGCATGCCGCATTCGAGGGTTTCGATGAAGTCGTAGTCCACCTTCTGGGTCTCGTCGCCGGACTGGTGTTCGAGCCGCTCGCGCTGGACGTCGGGGTCGTTGAGCTCCGAGTAGCCGGGGGAGATTTCCTGGCCGTTGATGATGAGTTCGTAAACCTCCACCGTCTTGCCGCCGGGGCTGACCTTGGCGAGCGGGACGAGCTCGCTGGAGACGCGGGTGACGAAGCAGGGATCGAAAGTCTTCTCTTCGACCAGTTTTTCGAAAACCTGCTGGATGACTTCATGGTCCTCCATGTTTTCGGAAATCTGCACGCCGAGTTTCTCACAACGTTCGCGGCGTCCGGCGGCGTCGAGGGTGAAGAAGTCATCTCCGGCGGCTCCGGCGATGAGCGTGTGGTAGCTCTCACGTTTCCATGGACGGGCGAGGTTGATGGTGCGGGTGACGTTTCCGTCCTCGTCCTTGTGCTCGATTTGCAAGCCGCCGCAGAATTTCTCCGCCAGATGGCAGGTGAGCTCTTCGACGAGATCGGCCATTTCCTCGAAATCGGAGAACGCCCAATACGCCTCCAGCATCGTGAACTCCGGATTGTGTCGGCGGGAAATCCCCTCGTTGCGGAAGCTGCGGTTGAGTTCGAAAATCTTGGTGAAACCGCCGACGAGCAGGCGCTTGAGGAATAGCTCCGGCGCGATGCGCAGCGTGAGCGGCATGCCGAGCGCGTTGTGATAGGTCTCGAAAGGACGCGCCGCGGCACCTCCCGCGATGTCGTGCAGCATCGGGGTTTCCACTTCCAGGAATCCGCGGTCCTGGAGGAAGCGGCGGATCTCGGCGATCATCAGCGAGCGTTTGACGAAGATCGCGGCGCTGTCGGGATTTCCCATCAGGTCGAGGTGGCGCTTGCGGTATTTGATCTCGCGGTCGGCCACGCCGTGCCACTTGTCCGGCATCGGGCGCAGCGACTTGGAGAGCACGGTGAATTTCTCCATCTTGATGGTCGGCTCGCCGGTCTTGGTCAGGAAGGTCTCGCCCTCGATGCCGATCCAGTCGCCACGGTCGAGGCACTTCCACGCGGCCACTCCGGCCTCATCGAGCGCCTTGACGTTCATATAGCCCTGGATGTTTCCGAGCACGTCGGAGAGTTGGAAAAAGCAGGATTTCCCCATGTCGCGCAGCGCGGTGATGCGGCCGGCGACCTTCACTTGCAGACCTTCGGAGAAATTCGCGCGCAGGTCGGCGGGGGTGATCGAAACTTGGAAACGGGCACCATATGGGTCGATTCCGAGGTCACGGAGTTTCGCGAGCTTTTCGCGGCGGACGGCGATCAGTTCGGCTTCGGTAGTTTGCGGCTGCTGCGGGGTGACGGCTTCACTCATGTCGGGGACCGGAGTAGGCGGCGGGCGGGTGGCGGGCAAGAGTTGAAACGAAATCCGGGCGAGAATTCTCATTTTGAGAAAATTTTTTCACCGCCCGAAAACCTGTAAATTCAGTCAAATCCGAAGGTCACCGAGGTCGCTTTCACCGTGGGAAACAAAATTCCGATAGGAATTCATCCCGTATTTTTAAGAAATGCCGGGCAAGAACTTTAGAAAATTAAAGTTTCAAGAAAACCCAGCCTATCAAACTTTCATAGCTTTTCAGAAGGGTTCATATCCAATTGATCCTACGTTCATTATTATTGATCAACGAGTTATGAATCCGCTAAACCCAACCCATGAGTTTCGGCATGGGTTTGCAACTGGGTTCCATCGAGGCGATTCGCCCGGTCTTCATGATCGTCATGGGCGTGTTTCTCATGATCATCGCTTGGAGGCTCTGCAAGACCACCGAGGGCTGGACCGCTCGCTTGATCGTCGCGGGATCGCTCATGCTCGGCTTCGGCTACGCGGTGATGCTGCCAC
>JBEDKU010000191.1:0-2785 GCA_041172045.1 Verrucomicrobiota bacterium
CCACGCGCCCGGCGAGCTGGAGTATTTCGCGAAGATCTATCCGAATCAAAACTACCTCCACGGCCACCGCCTCGTGACCGGCGACGAGGCGACCCCGTCGATTCCGGAAATCGCCGCCGCCGATGCGCGCGTGCTCGGCGAGTTGGAAGCCCTGGACGCTCCGGGCGAGGCCGGCACCGCGATCCGGGCGATCCGGGAACGTCTGAAAAGATCCGCGCCGTCCCGCTGACACTCACCGGATGCCCATGTCCTTGCACATGGCCTCGACCATCTTGACGTGGCGGAGGTCGTTGTCCTTGCTGGACTCATTGTCGAAATTGAGTCCGTAAGGCCAGAAGTGCATGCGGTCGGCGTGGAGGACGGCGTCCTTGCCATCGAATTCCCGGAGCTGTGCCAACGCGTGTTTCCCGGTCCAGAGTCCGTCCTTGATGTTTTTCCCCCAGTTCTCATGCGTCCCGACGCCGAGCGTGTGGGAGATTTCATGAATGGCCACGCGGCGGCTGATGGACCCACCCCAGTTGATCCAGCCGCTGAAGTTCGCGTCCGCCGTGGGAGTGCCGGGGCTGTCGTTCGCAGTGAGTTCCTTTTTGAAATCACCGTGCTTGTTGAGAAAGGCGAT
Organism: Verrucomicrobiota bacterium; assembly: GCA_041172045.1. GTDB lineage: Bacteria > Verrucomicrobiota > Verrucomicrobiia > Verrucomicrobiales > Akkermansiaceae > Luteolibacter. The sequence continues at coordinate 620 of JBEDKU010000191.1, forward strand.
GCCCTCGTCCATGGCGGCGATGATGCGTTTCTTCCGCTCGTCCGGCCAATTTTCGGAACCGCCGGAGAGCTTGTAGGTGATCGCGCCTTTGGGTTTTTCCCTCGCCTCGGCGGCGGCTTCCATCGCGGCGATTTGCTCGGAGACGAATTTCCGGTCGTCGGGGGCGAGCATCGCCAGCGGGATGGAGACGGGTTTCCCGGTGTCGCGGATGACGGTCACCGAGGCGGCGTCGGCTTTGACGAATTCCCCGGTGAGCGCGCGGCCGTCCACGGAGGTCCAGGTGCGAGGCGCAGCACTGGCGCTATTGATCACGAGAATCGCCCAGATGGCGACGAGTTGAAAAAAGGCAGTAGGCGCGGAAAGCTTCATCAATGTCCTTTTAGTAGCGAGACGGCGGATGCTTTCAAGCCAATCTACGACCGATGTGTCCCCATTTCGGGGGGCGCATTACTTTACTTTGTCCCATTCCTCGCGGAGCACGGGATCGAGGATCGCCTGCCATTTGGCGTAGCCGGAGTCGTTCAGGTGGAGGTTGTCGGCGCGGAAGTAGTTAGGAATCGGGAGCCCCTGCGCATCGGCGAGGTAGCTGGTGCTGTCCAGAAAGCGCAGCCAGTCCTTGGCGGCGGACCAGGTTTGCAAACGTTCGTTGAGTTCGTTCACCTGCGGGATCTGCATCACGCGCTTGGGGGCGATTTTCACCGAGTTGAGAATCACCCGGGCTTTGGGAAAGCGCTCGTGGGTCAGTGTCAGGAAGTGCGTGCAGTCGTCGAAGGTCTCCTGGACGGTGAGTTTTTTCTCGATGTCGTTTCCACCGGCGTAGGCGACGACCAGCTTCGGTTCGTGGCGGGCGACGACGGTGTCGAAATAGACGATGAGGTCGTTCGCTAGAGATCCGCCGAAGCCTCGGTTGACGATGGGCAAACCCGGAAAATCCTTATTCAGATGCGGCCACAGGCGGATGCTGGAGCTGCCGGTGAAAACGATGCCGCCTTTTTCCGGCTCCTGTTTCGTGAACGTGGCGATCTCACCTGCAAACCGGGCGGGATCCGGGCGCGGCGTGGGTTCCAGGGCCAAGGCAAACCGGACACCAAGCAAGAGGATCAACAAACTGCGGAGGATCACTGAATTCATGAGGCGTTTTATAACGTCGCCGGACGGCCCGATCATAGCCGAAATTTCTTCCGCAAAGCATCTTTGACGCCAGCGGTTTCTATCGGCATGCTCCGCTGCACATGACCGCCCAGGAAGCCCTCGTCGCCCTCAACATGCTGCCCAAGATCGGGCCGGTGCGCGTGCGGCGGCTGCTGGAGCAATTCGGCGATCCGGCGTCCATCCTTGGCGCGGCTAAGGACCGCCTGATGCGGGTGGACGGTATCGGCGAGGAAACCGCGAAGATCCTCCAGGCTTGGCAGGAACACGCCGATCCCGCCGCCGAGCTCCGTGAGGCCGCCGAGCGCGGGATTTCCGTCGTGACGCAGGAAGACGAGGACTATCCCGCCCCGCTGCGCGAGGCCTACGATCCGCCGCTTCTGTTATATGTCTGGGGGAAGCTGGAGGCGCGGGACAAGCACGCCATCAGCGTCGTCGGCTCGCGGCGGGCGACGCACTATGGGATGCAGGCGACGAAGAAACTTTCCTATCAGATCGCGCAGGCCGGCTTCACCATCATCTCCGGCCTCGCCCGTGGCATTGACACCGCCGCCCACGAGGCCGCCGTCGCCGCCAACGGCCGCACCATCGCGGTGCTCGGCTCCGGCTTGGCCAAACTCTTCCCGCCGGAGAACCTCGCGCTCGCGGAAAAAATCGCCAGCGGCTTCGGCGCGGTGGTCTCGGAATTCCCGCTGCACACCTCGCCGGACAAACAGACATTTCCCATGCGCAACCGCATCGTCGCCGCCTGGGCGCGGGCGGTGTTGGTCGTCGAGTGCCCGGCGTGGTCCGGTTCCCTCATCACCGCGAACCTCGCGTCCGAGTATGGCAGACCCATTTTCGCGGTCCCGGGCCCGATCGACAAGCCGACGTCCGCCGGTTGCAACCAACTCATCCGCGACGGTGCCACGCTCGTCGCCGACGCCTCGCATCTGCTGGACGATCTCGGTGAACTGCCCTTCGCCCGCAAGGCCAGCGTCGCGGAGACCGCCGCGGAAATCCCCGAGCTGCCGGAGG
>JBEDKU010000192.1:0-3961 GCA_041172045.1 Verrucomicrobiota bacterium
TCTCGGTGTTGAGCGCGAGCAGGGAGAGCAGCAGCTCCTGGGTGATGATCGCGTCGATGTTGCCGAGATCGACCTCGAAGTAGATTTGTTTTTCATCCACGTTGAGGAAAACCGGCAGCTCGTCCTCGCGCTGGACGCGGAAAACGTTGTTCTCGAGCTCCTCGACGGTGAAGCCGTTGGATTCCAGGAAACGCGCGAGTTCCTCGTCGCGTTGGAGTTTGATCAGTATGTTTTTCATGCGGTATGAGGTTGGAGATTCGATTGGAGAAGGTTGGATTCGAAGGCCTCGTAGTCGGTCCGCTTTTCCGCGAGTAGGACGAGCTTGTCGGTCTTTTCGAGAGAGAATGATTTTTCGGAAGTCATGAGGGTCACCCCGTTGCGGATGGCACCGACGATCTGGAGGCTGGTCGGATGTTCAATCGCCGCGATCTGGATGTCGCGCAAGCGGCGTCCGGCAAAGCGGTGGGAGACGATGTAGAACTCGCAGCCGTTTTTGTAAGTGACGAGGTGTTCGAAGAGGTTGCGCAGGCCGGGGTTGAACATTTCCTGCATCAGCAGCATGTCGGTGATGCCCTCCACCGGGACGATGCCGTTCGCGCCGACACGCTCCATCATCCGGAGGTTCTTGCGGTCGGCGAGTTCGATGACGAGCGAGATCGGGCGGTCGCCGTCTTCTTCGATGAGCTTGACCAAGGTGCCGGCGGTGAAACTTTCCGCATCCGAGCCTTCGTCCTTAGGATCGTGGGCGAGCACGATGACGCCCGCCGCTTGCGCGACTCCGGCGCGGGTGAGCGCGTCCTCCGAAGTGGGCAGGCCTTTGACGAAATGGATCGAGTTTTCCCGGAACTCGACCGGCAGCTCCTCCAGCCGCGAGGTCACCACCACGGTCGGGCGCTGCGGGTCCCCGTGCGCGGCGCGGAACTGAGCGACGAGCTGGAGCACCCGCGAAACGGACGGGCACTGGCAGATGACGAGATGGTTTTCGAATCGCATGGTGGCCTTTCCCTTATGTCGTTGGTTGAGTCCTTCCAGCATCGACTCGGCGATCACACCCAGCGAATAACCGATGAGGCCGATGCCTATGACCAGGCACGGATAGGCAACGAAGAACCGGCCGACGGAGGATTTCGGATAGTAGTCGCCGTAGCCGACGGTTGTCATGGTCACCATCGACCACCAGACGGAGTCCCAGAACCCGAGGCCGGGCTGGTTCGTGGATTCCGCCAGATAGAATGCGGCTCCGAACAGCAGGTTGAGCAGCAGCGCGATGGCCAACGCCGTACCGACCCGCACCGCGGGCTTGTGGTGCAGTGAAAACCAGCGGCGGAAGAAATACAGGATCATCGGCCTTATTTCCAGTTGTCATCCCAGAAGCGGTCACGGTTGGCGGGTTCGATGTAGTTGGCGAAATTGAAATCCGAGGCGGGCGGGAATTCGACCGGGGCGACGACGCGCTCCGATTCATTTCCTCCGCCATGAGATGGGCTGCTTCCTTTGAGCTCGCCTTCGGCGCGGGCCAGCAGTTTGCCGAGCAGCGCGCCGCCTTGTTGCAGGATATCTTCTGCAACGATGGAGCCGTCGATCCAGCGGTCGCCGTCCTGATAGCCAAGCTCGCTCAGGTCGGTGGCGCTGTTGCAGACGTCGAGAATCTCGTCCCAGACGCTTCCTAGCAGGAGGTCGAACTGCCAGCCGGTGGCGTCGCGGCCGAAGCGGTCCTCGCGGATGAAGCTCATGAAAACGATTTCCACCGCGTCGATGCCGAGGTGCTCGGCGATGGCGATGCGCACGTCTTCGAAGCGATCGTCATGGAGATAGGCCTGCCATTCGTCCGGCTCGAGAATTTCGAAATAACGCTCGAAGGCGAACTCGCCCGACCCGAGATCCACGCCGGAGAACACGTCGAAGAAATAGACGAAACGGGCGTAGCGCTCCATGAAGCGCTTGATGACATTCCGCCCTTCCTCGGTGGGAATGTAGTCCTTGGCCTCGCGGATTTGGATCCATTCCTTCACCAGCAGCCATTCGAGGATCGGCTCCAGGTCGGAGTCCTCATCTTCCAGCCACAATTGGAAAATCCGCGGGTGGTTGATCATGTATTCCAACAGGAAGATTCCGGCGAAGCGGAGCTTCTGCTCGTCGGAAACCGTCCACGGTTCGTCTTCGATGTCTTCAGGCATGGTTTTCAGGAGAAAGTGGCGTCAAGCAGCAGGGCGATTCCGATAGCGGCCGCGCCTTCGATCAGGGCGACGCCCCAGTTGCGGTCGCGGGCGATTTCGTCGTGAATCCGGGCGTTCGGCAGGATGACCAGATCCACCAGCCAGCGGCTGCCTAGCAGGACGAGGAGCGAAATGGGAATCCAGACGGCGAGGGCGACCAGCGAGTCGTCGCGGCGGATCTGGCCGGAGATGAGGATGGCGAGTGCCACGAGCGTCGCTCCGAAGGCGAGGCCCGCGGCCTCGTTGTCGCGCTCGATTTCATCGTGCACGTCGTAGCCGCAGGTCCGTTGATAGATCGCGCCGAGCAGGATGAACCCGAGTTGGCCGATGACGAAGTAAACCAGCGTGTCGAGGATCTCCATGCCGAACCCGCCGCCGGTGGTGCCGCTGATGGAGGCGGAGATGATGAAAGCGGTGCCGATGTAGGTTCCTGCCAGAACCGCGCCGGTGCCGACGTTGCGATCGGTGATGAGCTCCTTGTGCATTTCAAACCGGTTGAGCAGGAACTTGCGGTTGATCCATGCGGACAAGAGCAGCAGCGAGAGTGAAATCGCGGTCCAGACGGCGACGGAGAGCAAATCGCGCCAGATCGTCTGGTAGGGATTGCCGCCCGAGATCATCACCCCGCGGATGATGGTGAGCACGCCGAAGATGTAGCCGGCGGTGGCCACGGCGACCGCCTTGTTGTCGTGTTTGGTGAGCTCGTCGCTGAGGTGATAGCGGGTGGTGAGGCCTTTGACGGGCTTGGCGAGCAGCACGAGCACCAGGCCCGCCATGAAGTAGAGGATGGCCGGCGAGGTGAAAATTTCCACCACGGGGGTGGTGTCGAGCCAGACTTGGAGGTGTTCGTTCACGTTAGGGAGATGTGAGGGTTATTTGCCGCCGCCTGAGGAGCCGCCGCTGCGGGATGATCCGGAACTGCTGGTGCGCCCGAAGCCGCCGTAGGAACTGGGTTTGCTGGTGGTGGAAGGTCTGCTAGTCGATGTGCTGGAAGAACCGGCGAACGAACGCTGCGACTGGGTCGCGGTGGTGAGGGCCTTGGCTTTGGCCGCCGTTTTTTCCGCATTCGGCGAAATGGCGGGCTGGGAGATGACCGGGCTGGACGACCTGCTAACGGAGGAGCCCGCGGTGCGCGAACTCATGCTGCCGGCGTAGCCGCCGTCCGATTGGCGGTTCCAGCCGCCACCGTAGGACGGCGGATAGTTTCCGTAGCCGTAGGGCGACGCGTAAGAGGAACGGTTTGAGAACAACCAGCCCATCAGCAGCGCGTCGGTCATGCTGAAGCTGGAGTGGTGGTAGTTGTTGGCTCCGTAGAGCGAGGGATTTCCCGTGGTCTGCACGAGGGTCTTGTCGGCTTCTTTTTGGAAATCGATGGTGGCGATTTCCTGGGTTTTCCCGGGAGAAATCTCGGTGGTGAGCGAGAAGCCACGCCGATTGCCGCTGCCATATTCGCTGACGTTGATGTAATCGACCTTGCCGTCGTCGTTGAGGTCGATGTTGTTGACTGCCTCCGCCTGGCTGTTGAGCAAGCGCTCGAAATCGGCGGCGTCCTTGGACTTCTTCGCCAGCGCGGTGACGGCGTCGAGGTCGAGGCCCTTGGAGTATTCCTTGAGGATGACTTCCGCCTGCTTTTCAGCCGTCGGCGGTGGCGGGGTGGGCGTGCTCTTGCGGCCGCACTGGGAGACCATCGAAAATGCCACGAACAACGCGAACATTCCTACACCGATTTTCGTAAGGGTATTCAT
>JBEDKU010000193.1:0-12049 GCA_041172045.1 Verrucomicrobiota bacterium
AGGTCGGAGATGGCGGTGGAAGAGTCGGAGCGAGACGCTTCTTTCACGGTCTGGGGCGAGACGCCCCAGCTACTGAGACGGACGGCGGAGGCGGTGGGGTTGAGGCGGGAGCCGTGGCAGGCGGGGCACTCGACGAGCTCGGTGTCGTCCATGCGGTCGATGGCGCGGTCGGCGTCCATTTCCGCTTCTAACACGGAATCGAAGCGCGCGATGTCGAGGTGTTGGCGGCGCTTGGGGACCCGGCCGTGACCGCGGCACTCAGGGCACCAGCCGTGGGGAGAGTTGAAGGAGAACAGGCGCGGGTCGAGCTCTTCGAAGGACTGGTTGCAGCTGGGGCAACTGGAGTGGGTGGAGAGCAGGATGAATTTCTTGTCGGCGGTGAAGAGTTTGAGGAGGCCCTTGCCGATGGTGAGGGCGCGCTCCAGCGCCGGCGGGAGCTGGGTGACCGTCGATTTGGAAATCTCCGCGACGACGACGTCGATGTCGTGCTCCTTGAAACGTTCGAGGCGGGTGAAGCCCTCGGCGTCCTTGAACTGCTTGTCCACAAGCAGGCGGGTGAAGCCTTGTTTGAGCGCCCACTCGGCGATCTCGTTATGATAGCCTTTTTTACCGCGGATGATCGGCGCCAACAAGGTGACGGGCCCTTTTTTCAAATGGCCGCGGATGGTGTTCTCGATGGCGGATAGGGATTGTTTTTCCACCGGGACCTGGCAGTCCGGGCAGTAGAGGGTGCCGAGTTTGGAATAGAGCAGGCGGATGAAGTTCCAAAGCTCGGTGACGGTGGCGACGGTGGATTTTCCGCCGCCTTGGGAGACGCGTTGTTCGATGGCGACGGTGGGCGGGAGGCCCTGGAGTTGGTCGATCTCGGGTTTCTCCAACTGCTCGGCGAACTGCCGGGCGTAGGCGGACATGGAGTCGAGGAAGCGGCGCTGGCCCTCGGCGAAGAGGATGTCGAAGGCGAGGGTGGACTTGCCGGAACCGGATAGACCGGAGATGACGACGAGTTGGTCGCGCGGGATGTCGAGGGAGATGTTTTTGAGATTGTGGTGGCGGGCTCCGCGGAGGGTGATGGAGTTGGAGGAAAGTTGAGGGTTGAGGGTTGATGGTTGATAGGACGATGAAGAGGGGGAAAGGCCCAAGGCTTGTTTGAGGAAATGGGCGGTGGGGGTGTCGAGTTTGGCGACGACTTCCGGGGGGCCTTGGGCGACGAGTTGGCCGCCGTGTTTGCCGGCTTCGGGGCCGAGGTCGAGGATCCAGTCGGCGGACTTGATGACGTCGAGGTTGTGCTCGATGACGAGCAGGGAGTGGCCGGAATCGACCAACTTCTGGAAAACGCCTAGCAGGTTCTCGATATCGGAGAAGTGGAGGCCGGTGGTGGGCTCGTCCAGAATGAGCAACTTGCCGACTGAAGTCGGTGCTCCGGAGGTTGCCAGGAGCTGGCAGAGTTTGAGGCGCTGGGCCTCGCCGCCGGAGAGGGTGTTGAGGGGTTGGCCGAGTTTGAGGTAGCCGAGGCCGACTTCGACGAGAGGCGAGAGGAGCTTGATGATCTGCTGGTGGCGCTTGGCGTGGGCGGGCGGCAGGCCGGCGGTTTCCGCATAAAAAGCGACGGCATCGACGACGGTGAGATCGAGGATGTCGTAGATGGATTTCCCGAGGTAGTGGAAGTCGAGGGTGGAGGTTTTGTAGCGCTTGCCGTTGCAATCGGGGCAGGTGACGTAGAGGTCGGAGAGGAACTGCATTTCGACCTTTTCAAAACCGTTTCCGGCACAGCGGTCGCAGCGGCCGGCACCGGAGTTGAAGGAAAAGAAGCCGGTGGTTAGTTCGCGCGACTTGGCTTCGGGAGTGCAGGCGAAGAGCTGGCGGATGGGATCGAAAGCTCCAAGGAAAACGGCGGGCGTGGAGCGAGGGGTGCGGGCGACGGCGGTTTGATCGACGAGTTCGACGCCACCGAGATGCTGGGAGCCTTTGAGCTCCCTGATGGGCGCGGCATCGCCTTCGGCTTCCTGGCCGAGCTTGCGGGCGAGGTTCAGATAGAGGACATCGTGGGCGAAGGTGGATTTGCCGGAGCCCGAGACGCCGGTGAGGACGGTGAAGAGACCCAGCGGGAGATCGACGTCGAGTTTTTTGAGGTTGTGGCGGGTGGCTCCGCGGATGGAGAGGAGCTGTTTGGTGGGCTTGCGGCGTTTGGAGGGGATGGCGATGGATTTGGTGCCGTCAAGCCAGGGAAGCGTGCCGATTGATGACTTTTGATTTTTGATTTTTGATTTTTTCGAGGGCGATTCGGAGATCGACTTTCCCTGGGGAGATCCCTGATAGATCAACGTCCCGCCGAAGGAGCCCGCGCCTGGGCCGAGGTCGACGAGGTGGTCGGCGGCGAGCATGACGGTTTGCTCGTGCTCGACGACGACGAGGGTGTTGCCCTTGTCGCGGAGGCCGTGCATGACGCCGACGAGGCGGTCGATGTCGCGCGGGTGGAGGCCGACGGTGGGCTCGTCGAGCACGAAGAGCGTGCCGGTGAGGGCCGCGCCGAGGCATGTCGTTAGATTGACGCGCTCGACCTCGCCGCCGGAGAGGGTGCGGGTGGTGCGGTCGAGGGTGAGGTAGCCGAGGCCGACCTGGTCGAGGTAGCTGAGCCTGGACTCGATTTCAGTGACGACGAGGTCCAGCGTCGCATCGGCCGGCCGGCTGGATTGTTCATTTCTGAGATAGGTAACGAATGGGAGGAGTTCGGAAATCGGGAGAGCCCAGAGATCGGGGAGGGTTTTGCCGCTGACTTTGAAGCAGAGGGACTCGGGTTGGAGGCGCTTGCCACGGCAGGCGGAGCAGGTGGTGTAGGAGCGGTAACGGGAAAGGAAGACGCGGACGTGCATCTTATAGGCCTTGGTTTCCATCCAGTCGAAGAAGCCTTTGACGCCATACCAGTCGCCGGACTGCCAAAGGTCTTCGAGTTCGTCCGGGGTGAGGTCCTCGGACTTGCGGTCGCCGTAATAAATCCATTCCCGCTCGTCTTCGGAGAGATCCTCGAAGGGACACTTGATGTCGATGTCGCGCTCCTTACAGTTCCTAACGAGGTCACGCTGGCATTCGTCGCCGCGCTCACCTTGGAAGGGCTTGATGGCGCCCTCGGCGATGGAAAGGGATGGGTCGGGGACGGCTTTTTCGAGGTCGATACCGATGATGCGGCCGAAGCCACGGCATTTCGGGCAGGCTCCTAACGGGGAGTTGAAGGAGAAGAGGGCGGCGGACGGCTTGCGGAGGGTGAAGCCGGTTTTGGGGTTGGTCCAGGTGGTGGAGAAAGAACGCTGAACATCGAACGTCGAACGTCCAACATCGAAGGAAGAAGGCAGGACGATGGTGGCGTGGCCTTTGCCGAGGGTGAAGGCGGCTTCGAGGGCTTCGAGGAGGCGGGAGTGGTTTTCCTTGGTGAGGGTGAGGCGGTCCTGGACGATGTGGATCGAAGAACGCGTCTGGAGATTCGTGGTCCCGGGTTCGTCGGTGCGGATGATTTGGCCGTCGAGGAGGATGCGGAGGTAGCCTTGGGCGTTGAGGAAGGGGAGGATTTCCTCAGCTTTAGAGTCCGGAGGAATGGGAATGGGAAAGGTGACCAACACGGGCTTCCCCGCGAGGTTTGCGACAGCCCAGGCGGCGGCGGATTCGGGGGAGTCGGGCTGGATGATCTCGCCGGTGTGCGGGTCGTAGCCGATGGCGAGGCGGGCGAAGAGCAACTTGAGGTAGTCGTTGATCTCGGTGAGCGTGCCGACGGTGGAGCGGGTCGTGCGGACGTGGTTTTTCTGCTCGATGGCGATGGCGGGCGGGATGCCGTCGATGTGATCGACTGCGGGCTTGTCCATGCGGTCGAAGAATTGCCGCACGTAGGGCGAGAACGTCTCGACATAGCGGCGCTGGCCCTCGGCGTAGAGCGTGTGGAAGGCGAGCGAGGATTTCCCGGAGCCGGACGGGCCGGTGACAACGGTGAGCTTTCCGAGCGGGATATCGAGGTCGAAACCTTGAAGATTATGCTGACGGCAACCGCGGAGGAGGATGGCGGACTGAGGAGGGCGGGGCGTGGATTTCTTGTCAACCTTGGGCACGCCGGAGGGTAAGCAGGAAAAACCGGGCCGCCAGTGGAAGTATGCGCCGGACGGGTAAAAATTCGGTCGCGCCGCGGTCCTTTGGCGATCCGGTCATTCGGTTTCAACCATCAGGTTGTTGAAATACTCGGGATCGTCCTTGGTGCGATTGATTTCCTGCTCGATAAGCCTGATCGAACCGGCATCATTGTCGGCCTTGAGGCGTTCGATTTGTTTTTCGAGGCCTAGGACGTAGGTCGGCGAAAGCTGTGTCAGCTCGGCCTGGAATTTCTCATCGATGACGGTCTGCTTTTCGAGGTGCTCGTTGTAAGTTTTGAAGGCATCGGGAATGTCCGAGAGGACATAGGTCTCGTCCATATTGGGGGGGATCCGATGTCCTGCCTTTTTCCACGCATCGATGTCTTTCGCCAAAATTCTTTCGGCGGTGTCGCGGCTGTAGTAGCTTTTCCGGAGGATCCGTTCGAGGTCTCTTGCCAAGTCCTCGGCATTGGCCTCCAATTTTTTGCCGTAGGCCGCGACCGAGGGCTTGGCTCGTTCCTGCATGATCTTTCTGGCACGATTGAAGAAGCCATCGACATCGAACTTTGGAATGGCGGGATCAGGCGTGGTGGCCGGAACATCGGGGGCGGGCTCCGGTGCGACCTCTGGTTCGCGATTCGTGGTGCTTGCAGGCGGGGTTGGAAGTGTGGGTTTCTCGTCGGGGATGACCTCGGGAGCTTCTTCAGGAACCACAGCGGGTGCCTTCGGGGGAGGCGTCACCACGGGCGGCATGATCACATGGACCACCGGCTTTTTGGAAAAGTGGACATAGGCGGCGGCGCCGGCGGCAAGCGCGAGAAGGATGAGAAACGCCGATGAAGCGCCGGACGATTTTTTGGTCCGCTTTCCGGGATAACTGCGGCGTGGAATGACGGGGCGCGGCACCGCGACGCCACCGCCGCCGACGGGTGCGGAGCGCGGTCCGCGCGCGGCGAGTGAATTGGCGATCAACTGGAGGTCGTTGGCGATCTCGTTGGCGCTGGAGTAGCGGGCGGCGGGCAGCGGCTGGGTGGCGCGTTTGATAATCGCGTCAAACCGGATGTCGCAACGGGCGATGACCGAGGCAGGGCGGGGATCGTTTGCCGGGAGCTTCCCGGTGAGAAGCTCGTGGAGCAGCACGCCGACCGAAAAAATATCCGCGCGATAGTCCACCGAGTGGGGGGCCTCGACGACCTCAGGTGCCGTGTAGTGGGGCGTCCCGAAAATTTCCTCTCCTTCTTCGATTTTCCGATCGATGGGACGGGCCAGCCCGAAATCGCCGATCTTCGGCTGGGCGTTGAGATCGAGAAGAATGTTAGAAGGCTTGATGTCGCGATGGATGATGCCGTGCTCGTGGGCATGGGCGAGACCGTGGCAGATGCCGGTCACCAGGCGGATCACCTCGCTCGGGTCGATCGCGATGCCATCGGCCGAGTGATAGATGGACTTCCCGGCGACGAACTCCATGACGATGTAGAGCATCCCGTTGACCTCGCCGAAGTCGAAGACGCCGATGAGGTTCGGGTGGTTCAGGCGGGCCATCGCCTTGGCCTCGGCTTCGAAGCCGGCGCAGAAGGCGGCGTCCTTGCTGAACTCCATGGGCAGGATTTTCAGCGCGACGGTGCGATCCAGGGACTTTTGCACGGCGCAATAGACCGCACCCATGCCGCCGGTGGCGATGAGGCTTTGGATTTCATATCCCGGAAAAAGGGGAGCGAGATCGGCGGGATCCGGAGCTACGAAGCCGGCGTATTCGTGGGAGTCGCTCATGGAAATAGGAAGGTCGATCGTGACGGTTCTCGCCGCAGGCTAAACTTCATAAACATTTGATTTCAAGAAGAATGATGGCCCTATCTGTAAATGGAAGCTTGCCCGAATGCGGATAAATCGAAATCTAATGACAGCATGAATGAAGCCGAGGTGATGGAAATTTGCGGGGAAAATGGAATTCGACAAATGGTGGCGGTATTTTACCGCCGGGTCCGGACGGACGAGCTCATCGGCCCGATGTATCCGGAAGACGACTGGGACGGTTCGGAGCAGCGCTTGGCGGAGTTCCTGCTGTTTCGCTTGGGAGCATCGACCCGCTACCTGGAAACGCGCGGGCATCCAAAACTGAGAATACGGCATATCACGTTCAAAATCGGGGTCGCCGAGCGCGACCGGTGGCTGGAGCTGATGTCCGCCGCCATGGAGGAAACGGGCGTGCCGGCGGAAGCGCGGGGATTTCTCGATCCGTTTTTCGCGCAGGTCGCGGATTTCATGAGAAACCAGGCGGATCGGTGATCGCGGTTTCATTCAGCCGAGCGGGGAATGATAGACGACCCACTCGGGGATCTTGATTGATAGATTGTACAACACGTGGAGCACGATCACCGTGGAGAGCGCTCCCGTTCCGGAATAGAGAAGCGCGCAGAAAAACCCGAATAGCCCCACGCTCACCAAGCCGTATCCGTCATAGAAATGCAGCACCGCGAAGACGGCGGCCGAGAGGATGGCGCCGGCCAGCGCGCCGAGTCGGTTCCGCAGCGAACGGAACAACACCCCGCGGTAGAGAATCTCCTCGGCGACCGGGGCCAACAGGCAGGCTGACAGCAGCGCGAATACCAGCCCCCAGATCCCGGCGTCCGCCAGGCTGAGACCGCCGCCAGGCTCGTTCGCCCCCGCGGAGTCCATCACCCGGCGGAGGATCTGGTCCACCACCATCAACAGCGAAAACATTCCCAGGACCACCTTCACTCCGACCGGTTGATCCAGTCCCAGCGACCGGACCGCATGGGTCGGCCGCTTGAAAAGCACGCTGAGCGCGATCAAGGTCGGCAGCACCCTCGCCGCGGAATCCAAGAGAATCCCGATGACGGGGTGAAGGCCGGGCAGGCTGTCGATTCCAAATTGCAGCATCATGCTGAAGCCGATCCACGCCAACGTCGCTAGGAGGAAAACCACCAGCCCGAGAGGCGGCGTCCAAGCACTCGCGTAGCCACGTGGCCTTGCCATCAGGCCGCGCTTCAAACAACCCAACGTACTGGGAATGAATGCCAAGCCGACGAACCCAAGCAGCCAGATCATCGATCTCGCCACCACGGCACGGTTCTTCAGACGAATGCCGTCCTGCCCGTAGCTTTGGCGCCAGGTTGCCCCGGGCGGCATGGTTTCCTCCCAGGAATCGATCAGTTTCGCATGCCACCAGGTGCCCTGATGGTTGGCGAGCTGGTTGGAAGTCTCGCTAAACTCGGAAATCATGCCGCATGGGAGGACCTGGCCGAGCGTCGTCCGCATCGGCAGGCGCTCTTGGACGGACTTGATGATGGCGAACGCCTCCATGCCCTGCGGGCTGATTGATTTCTCCACCGCGAGTTTTTGAAAAACCTCCAGCGCTTGTCGTCGCACCGCCGGCGGCTCATCCACCCCTACCAGCCATTTCAACCACCGCGGATCCTCCTCCATCGCATCGGCCAGGCGCAGGTCCCGGTCGATTTTCACCAACGCTATTTCCTCAGTGCCAGGCGCATAGCCTTCAATTCTGCCAAAATAATGATCCCACAGCCAAATGCCCAGGATGAATGCCAGGAGGGCAATCAGTGGTTCGGGATAATCCCGCCGCAAAATGGCGTGGTAGGGATTTTCCGGTGGAATCACGGGTGGCGATTTTTTTTGAGCGATGCGGGAGCTTTATTAAAAATAGAGAAATTACAAGCTTTGCTTGATCATCAAATTTCAAAAACTACCAACACTTCAAAACCACAAATTTTCAATTGGCGGGTTGGGACGGCCCGTCGCACGCTTGCGTCGAAGCCATTCCGAAATGTCAGATCCCACCGAACTCGTCATCACCGCCACTTTTTGCATGGCATTTGGGATATTCGCGATCACCGCCACCGTCCGCAAGCTGCTTGAGAAAAGGGCGCTGCCGGCATCAGATCTTGATTGCGGGACTGAGGATACCCTCTTTGACGCCGGGTCACCCTACCAAACACCCCGGACGCCCGAACCGCCGCCGATTCCCTCCGGGTGGGTGCCCACGTGGTTTTATCGGCCTCTCGACCTGCTCGGCGCCGGGTTCGTCTTCGTGTTGTTTTTCAGTCTGGCCCTCGCCACCGCCCGGGCGGCGGGGAAGGATGACGCGGTGCTGGATCCCGGCGGGCTGCTCGCCTCCATCGCATTCCAATTCATCATTGCCGGGATCGTGACGTTTTTCGTGAGCAACCGCATCCGGCCGACGGAATGGCTGGGCTTGAAGTGGCGGAAGTGGCCCCGGGTTTTTCTGATCGCTCCGGCGGCGGTGGTGTTCATGTGGGTCCTATTCGGCGGACTTCAGGCCCTGGGCTTCATGGAGTGGGTCGAATCGCTCGGCGTCGAGACGGTCCAGGACACCGTCAAGCTACTCCAGGAATCCAGCGACCCGTTGATTCTCGGACTCATGGGATTCGCCGCCGTCGTCGCCGCGCCGTTGTGCGAGGAAATCGTTTTCCGCGGGTATCTATATCCCGTCGCGAAAAAATTCAGTGGGCCGTGGGTCGCCGGGATTTGTTCGGCCATGGTGTTCGCTGCCGCCCACGGAAGCCTGGCCGCGCTGCTGCCCTTGTTCATCTTCGGCTGCGTGCTGGTTTTCCTTTACGAAAAAACCGGATCCATCTGGGCACCCGTCGCCGTTCACTGCTGTTTCAATGGCGCGACGGTCATCACCCAGGTGATCGTCCGCCATTATCACCTTCCGCTGGATGTTTCTCGATGAAGACGCTGCGAGACATCGGTGAAGACGCCTTGATCGAGCGGCTCGTCGCGCTGGTTCCCCGGAGCGAGGATCCCACCGCCGGACCGGGTGACGACTGCGCGGTCATTGATCCCGGCCCGGACTCCCCCCTTCTGCTGCTTTTAAAAACCGACGCGCTTGTCGCCCGCATCCATTTCCTGCCGGACGCGTCCGCCCGAGCCGTCGGCTGGAAGGCCGCCGCGCGCGTCGTCTCGGACTTCGCCGCGATGGGCGGGCACCCCGAGCATTTCCTGATCACCCTGGCACTGCCGCCGGAAACCGCCGTTTCGTGGGCGGAAGACCTTTACCGCGGCATCGGGGATTGCCTGAAGAAATTCGGCGGGCTGCTCGCCGGTGGCGAAACCTCCAGCGTGCCCGCGGGCTCCGCCGCCGTCATTTCCATCGCCGCCACCGGGCGCGTGCGCCGCGACCACCTCGTCCTCCGCTCCACCGCACGTCCTGGCGACGCGCTTTTCGTCACCGGCACGCTCGGCGGCTCCATCCGGGGCAAGCACCTCGATTTCACGCCGCGCGTGGTGGAGTCGGAATGGCTTGTCTCCCATTACAAACCCACCGCCATGATGGATCTTTCCGACGGGCTGGCGAAGGACCTTCCCCGCCTCGCCGCCGCCTCCTCCTGCGGATTCCGGCTGGATCGCCCGGCGCTTCCGCTGACGCCCGGCTGCTCGCCGGCGGAGGCACTTGGCGATGGCGAGGACTATGAAATTCTCTTTTCCATCGAGGCCGCCCGGGTTCCCGCGCTGATCGCGGCATGGCCTCTCCGGTTTCCAGAACTTCGCCTCACCCACATCGGCGCACTGGTGGAAATCCCGGCGGGCGAATCCCTGACCGGCGGATGGGACCATTTTTCCGTCCGTTGATCCGGCCCGCCCGCGATATCAGCTTGGAAATCCCGGGCGGAAAACGTAAACGACAAACTCCTTCGCGGGACGAGAATTTCATGAGCATCCGATTTTATTCACCGTTCTGGCTCGGATTGCTCCTGGTCTGCTGCGAGAAGCCCCGCGAAAACGCCGCGCCGTCCGAAAATCAAGTCCCGCCGCCGCGCGTCACCAAGCTGGACCGCTCGGCCCGCGGCGAGCAGCCGGTCTCACCGGAACAGTTGCGGGAGAATCTAAAATCCGCCGGCGAGATCGAATCCCCGGAGGCGCGGAACAAAGCGCTGGAAGAGGTGATTTGGAACGCCCTGGAGCTTGACCCGGAACTCGCGCAAGAAGGATTTCACCAACTCACGCCCGGCAGTGAGGAAAAAAAACGGTTGATCCAGCACTTCGCCATGCGCCAGGCCGAGGTGGCGCTGGACGAGGCCATCAACTGGGCGACCACCCTCGAAACCGAACAGGAGAAGTCGCTGGCATTCGACAGCATCGCGCTGGTCCTCGCGGAGTCCGATCCCTTGCGGGCGGCGCAGATGCTCTCCGACTCGGGCATCGCCGGGCGGGATTTCGACGTGGCGGTGGTGCAGGTCGTCCAGCGCTGGGCCGCCATTTCCGCGGTGGACGCCGCCGCGTGGGTGGTTCTTTTCGAACCCGGTGAAGCGCGCCGCGCCGGTCTGAAAGAAGTCGTTTCCGTGTGGTCGAACGCCAATCCCGAGGGCGCGCTGGCGTGGATGGAAACCCTCAAGGACCCAATCATCCATCAGGAAGCCGTCACCGGGATGGCCCAAACGATTTTGGACCTGCCGGATGAAGCAAGAAGAAACCTGATGCAGTTCGCCACGCCGGAAATCCGCGCGACGGTGGAGAAACTCGAGGCCGAAGCGCCCGCCAAATGACGTCTTAGGAAAGACGGCCGAGTTCGCGGGCCACCAGCATCAAGGTTTCACGCACACCCGGAGCGAAACCGCCGTCCGTTTGCACGGCGAGCATCACGGAACCCTCGCGAATGAATTCGAGCGGGACCGAGCCGGAGTAAAGTTTCAATCCGCCGCTGCCAAAACCGAGATTCGGCAGCAAATGCTTGAGCGCTTCGAGCGCGGCCATATCCGGCTGACTGACCCGCGCGATGTTGCGCATGCCGGGCAGCGCCCGCGAGCGCTGGAGGATTTCCTCCACGTTCATTTCACGGTCCACGCCGAAAATGGCGCGCAGCTCAAGCTGGCGGATCGAGTAGGAATCCGACTGGGACGCTTCAAACGACTCGGCCGAGAGATTTTGCGGAGCGGGAGCGAACGCCGCCGGTGTCTGAGCGGCGGGAGTTTCCGGGGCGGGAGCAAATGCCGACGGGGTGGCCTGCGCGAACGCCTGCGCCGGTTCTCCGAAAGACTGCGGCGCGGGAGTGACGGGGGTCTCCTGCCAGTTTCCAAAGGCCGCGATCGCCGCTTGGGTCGAGGGCGAAGGACCGCGCTGCGGCTCGGGCGCTACCGAAAACGGCGAGGTGGCGGGCTGTTGGGGGGCCACGGAGAATGGCGAGGTGGCGCTCGGCGTGGGAGCCGGAGCCGCTTCGAAAGGTGCTGGAGAATACGCCTTGGCGGGAGCTTCGAAGCCGAATCCTTCCGACGGTTCCGCGACTTGAAATGGAGAATCGGTCTTCCGGCGCTCAGGCAACTTCGCCCCACGGCCGAATTCAGACGACTGGGAATCACTCACCTCGTCGATGACCGTGAACGGCGACTCCTGGCGGGCGACCGCTGTGAAGGGACTTGCCGCAACCGGTGCCGCCGGCTCGGGAACCACCGCGAACGGGGAATCCTGGCGGGTGGCGGGCTGATTCGGAAAACTCTCGAAGATTCCTCGGGTCGTGCTCATTTTAAGTTCGGATGGGAGTTGAAATGCAGACAGGCGTCTCGCGCGTCATCGCAGGGTAAAAAAGCTCAATCCCTGCGGAATGTCGAGCGTCACCGCAAAATCCCACAACTTTATTCGTTTTCCTCCAGCAGCCGCTTGAGCCGGTTTTTCATCGATACCTTGGCCACCGCCGGCAACCGGTCCACGAACAAGACGCCGTTCAAATGGTCGATTTCATGCTGCAAGGCCCGGGCTAGCAGCCCGTCGGTTTCGATCACCAGCACGGATCCGTCGAGCTGGGGAAGGGTCGCCTTCACCGCCTCCGGACGCCGCACCTCGGCGCGGATGCCGCGGATGCTCAGGCAGCCTTCCATGCCGAATTCCTTCGCCTGACCGAACGCCAGTTCCGGATTGATGAAAATCAGCGGCATGATTTCCTC
>JBEDKU010000194.1:0-3585 GCA_041172045.1 Verrucomicrobiota bacterium
CCCCAGAAGCTGGCCGCCGCTCGGGCTCGATGACCGGATCATGCGGCTTGTGGAATCCGAGCCCCATGAAAAACGGCTTGTCGTGGTGTTCTTTCAGGATGCGGACGGCGGCGG
The DNA here is from genome assembly GCA_041172045.1 of Verrucomicrobiota bacterium. Taxonomy (GTDB): domain Bacteria; phylum Verrucomicrobiota; class Verrucomicrobiia; order Verrucomicrobiales; family Akkermansiaceae; genus Luteolibacter. Next base: position 115 of record JBEDKU010000194.1, read on the forward strand.
CGTCCAGGCCGTCCGCCTGATCTTCGTCACCACCCTCGGCTGCCCGCCATGTGCACTAGGGGATTTTTTCGTCGGTTAGATTCCGCCCTTCCCCCGTGCGCCCGAGTTGGGTGGCATCACACATGCCGTCATCAAAATAATACCACAACAGCGGATCCTTGAAGAGCACGGCTTTGCCGTATTTGGGTTCCGCGAGGTGCAAGATCTTGCCGATTCCCTCAGTGAACCATCCACTCTGGCGGAAGAGTTGGGGCAGGCTGACCACGTCAGGCAATACGAGACGATGCCGGTTTCATACGGCCTTAGGCCCGAGAGGAGGGACAAGTGGCTCTTTGCCGCTGCGAACGACAAGCCCGCCGGGCAAGACGAGGCGCGGACGGGCGAATTCGTCTTCCTGGAGGCGGAGCAATTCGCCGATTTGGGCGGTTGGGATCTGGACCAGCAATCGATGGACCAAATGGGCTCGCCCTATGGGTTGAGGTTCCGTTGCGTAGCCAAACGGCTGCGCTGAGCACACCCAAACAAACGAGAAGCAATCGGGTTTTCATAGTTGGATTGTAAGGAATTCACTTTTGCCGTGAAAAGGCCTTTGAAAGTGCTGGCAGTCGGACCGGAGGCGGAAAAAAGGGGATAGACGCCGCGGGTGCCGGCGAGTTCGCGCAGGGGCGCTATCGGCGGCTTGGCTTGCACAAGAGTCGGGGCTGGCAGAACCATGCTCAAGTCGGGCGCGGAGAGACGGGAGACGGGCATTTTTCTCATCAAGGGGAAACGTTGGGAGTGAAGAGTCTTTGAATTTCACATCAGTCAGGGAATCGAGCGAAGTCCCGTCTAGTGGGCGATTCTGACCGTGATCGGTTGGCCTCGTTTGATTGAATGTCGCCCCCGCAAGTGATTGGTGGATCATGGTCGGCTGACTGATGTGGGTTCGAGCACCCGATAATGCACGCTTGGATCCATGGCCTCGGTGAAAAAGGTGGCGGAGTCCACCACGGGGCTGCGGACATCCACGCCCACTCCCACGCGCCCCATCGGGTGCAATCCGCCCGCCCAATAGTTTTGGATTTCAAAACGCACACCGGGCAGGTTCCCGCCCGCGGGATTCAGAATGGCCAGGGTGACGATGTAGGTGCCGGTTGCCAAACCGGCCGGCAGCGCGAGGCGGGCGGTGACCTCGCGGGTCCCGGCCGGCTGCCGATAAGTTTTCGTTTTCGAGTCCCACCCGGAACCGGGCAGCCATTGCCGGATATCCTCGGTCAGAGTTTGGGAAAATACGGTTTGGCGGGTGCGCTCATCGACGAGCGCGACCTGAACCGGCCATTGATAGTAGAACGGTGCCGAACCGGTGTTTTTGACGGAGAATGACAAATCCAACATTCCGCCCGGCTCCACCCGCGACACTTGTTGATAGCGGGTGATGACAAAGTGATAGCCCAGCGCCTGGCGCATGGCTTCACCGCCGGCCGAGCCCGCCGGAATCTTCAGATCGTGATCCCAACCGATGATGCTGGAATGGGCGATCCGTGTCCAATCCAGCAAGGTTTCCAAAGACAATCCGCGCAGGTTGTCCCCGCCATTCATCGTCATGATCGGGTTGCGCTCCGCACGGATCTCGCCGCTCATCAGGGCATGTTTCCAGCGATTCGATTGGTCGAGCCCGGCAATGGCGTCCAATTCGGAGCGATAACTTTCAAAACCAAACGAATCCTGGTAGAAACCGAAGGGGAAATCACGTGAGATTTGTTTCAACACCGAGGTGTCCTGTCCCCAGTTGGGCGTTCCCACCGTGCGCAACAGAACCTTCTTATGGTGAAAAGCCTGATGGAACTGCTCGCTCATCCAGACGGCGAATTCCGGCATTTTTTCCAGTCCCCAGTGCTCTCCGTATTTCCCCTGGATGCCCATTTCCACACAGGCCACCCGCGGGTCCTTGTCCCACACCTGTCCGAGGCGCGCGATCAGGCGCTGGATGCGGGCTTTGACCACGGGGTCGGTGTACCAGGGCGACTCCCGCCAGTTCAGCTTCTCCGACTTGAAGGCTGGCAGGTCTTTGGGAATGTAGGATCCTCTGGCATCCACCAGAACAATGCGGGGGATTGCGGTTTCGTTGCGCGCCGGCAGATCCGCCCAAAGAACGTCCATCACCTCGCGGATCTTCTCAACCCCGTCGCTCTCCTGGGTCTCGATTTCATTCCAGCCGATATACCATTTTTTCACCGACTCATTGCCGGCATCCGTGGTGACGATGTGAGGCGATGGATCTCCCCGCTTCGGAATTTCGCGCTTGCCGCGCCAGCCGGTCATGGGGTTTCTGACGGCGTAGTCCAAGGCGGCGGGCGTAAAAACATACGGCGCGGCATTGGCCCGCGGTTCCGGGGAATCACAGGCCGGAATCAGGCCGAGCAGCATTCCGGCGGCCAGCATGGGGAATGGTGATCTCCTCATGATCCGGACCGCAGGGGTTGAAGTGTCTTTTTGGATGAAATCATCTGTATCAATCGTTATTTTGAATCCCCTCGCTCGACCCGCAGCCAAAGGTATTGGAGTTTTTCGGGAAGACGCAGGTTGAGAGAATTGCCTGAAAGGGCGGCTTCACCCTTTCCCGCCAACACGGTGACCCGGTGGTTTCCCCCGGACAGGAAGGGCAGTTCCAGCGTCCAGTCCGCCGCAGGATTCAACTCCCGGAAGACGAGCACGTGGGCGCTTTTCCGGTCCTGACTGGTAGAGACAAAACCGGTCCAACTGTTACCATCCGGAGCGCGGCCAACGGGCATCATCTGGCCGGAGAAGATCTCCTCGCGGTGCGCTTTCCATACCTTGACCAGCTTCGACACCGACTCATGATAAGCGCCCGGCAGATTTGATACCTCGAACCAAGCCAAGGGACTGGAAAACATCACGGTAGCAAACAAGGTGTCCGGCGAGTAGCACGCGGGAGCCAGCGGGTCGTCGCCATACTTCGCGGCATTTCGCGTGTTGTTGAGGAATTCCATCCGCAACCGCAAGGGGTCAATGTAATGGGAAAGTTTCCATAAATTCCGCAAGGTCAGGTGCGGCCAGTAGTTCGTCCAATCGGTATAACGGTTCTCGACGAAGACCGGCCCGACGCCCGGAGACCCGAAGTAGGTGAGCCGCCGGCCGGCGGTGGCGTCCGCATCGAAGGTGACCCGCCCGTCGGTTTCGCGCAGCACCTTGTCATAGAACCGCTGGAGATTGGCCTCGGCCTTGCGGGTGGGAATCTCCGCGGCGTCGATCTTCACATGGCCGACGCCATGATTGCGGAATTTGTCGAGCACCAGGTCCGCATCACGCTCCCAGTGCATGTTTTCATCCTGTGAATCGGGAGCGAACCAAAGTCCTAATCGCATGTTCTTGGCAGCGGCGGCTTCAACGAGTGGTTTTAAGCCCCGCGGAAAGCGCAGGGGATGCGGCTGCCAGAAATCAGGATCGGCGGCATAGAATTTCCCCCACGCC
>JBEDKU010000195.1:0-3080 GCA_041172045.1 Verrucomicrobiota bacterium
TGGATCCTCGCCAAGCTCAACGAATATCTCGGCTATGATCTCGGCCCGGTGCGTGAATTCAAGTTCGAGGACAACGGCGACCGCTACGGCTGGACCGAGGACGCCAACGGCAACTCCCACCTCACGCTCTACATCGCCGGCGGCCGCGTGCTCGACACGCCGTCCTATCCGATGCGCACCGGCCTGCGCGAGATCGCGAAGATTCACGACGGCGACTTCCGGCTCACTGCGAACCAGAACCTCATCATCGCGAACGTTTCTCCGGCCAAGCGCCCGGAAATCGACGCCTTGTTGGAGCAATACGGCATCAAGGACAGCCACCTGAAGAGCGCGCTGCGCCTCAACTCGATGTCCTGCGTCGCCCTGCCGACCTGCGGCCTCGCCCTCGCCGAAGCCGAGCGCTACCTGCCGGACCTGGTCACCGAACTTGAGAACTCGCTTGAGGAAAACGGCCTGCGCCACGATGCCATCACCATCCGCATGACCGGCTGCCCGAACGGTTGCGCCCGTCCGTTCATCGCCGAGATCGGCTTCGTCGGCCGCGGTCCGGACCGCTACAACGTGTATCTGGGCGGTGGCTTCGCCGGTCAGCGCCTGTCGAAGCTCTATCGGGAGGATGTCGCCGCCGCGGAGATCAAGCCGCTGCTCGCGCCGATCTTCCACCACTACGCCAAGGCGCGGAAGGACGGCGAGCGTTTCGGCGACTTCTGCATCCGCGAGGGGTACGTCGCGGCCACCATCCAGGGGCCGGATTTCCACAAGAATCTCAAGCCGGAAGCGCTCGCTCCGGTCTGATCCCACATCACCCGCGCTCCAGCATGGAAGCTTTGAAATTCGAACAACCCGCAGTGGTTTCTCCGGACATCGATCCGGAGGAACTCTCCGCAGCGCTCGCGCCCCTGCGCGCGGGCGAGAGGCTGCGCCTGCTTTACGAACAGCTCGGCGACCGGCTCGTCGCGTCTACCAGCTTCGGGCTCCAAGCGGCGGTCATGCTGAATCTCATCCATGAACACGCGCCGAAAATTCCGGTCGTTTTCATCGATACCGGGTTTCTGTTCCCCGAGACCTATCAATACGCCGAGGAGCTCACTTCGAAGCTGAACCTCGACCTCCGGATCTATCAACCCACCGTCTCCGCCGCGCGGATGCAGGCGCTGTGGGGAAACCTGTGGGACGATGGCAAGGACGGCGCCGACCGCTACGGCCTGATCACCAAGATCGAGCCGATGAACCGCGCGCTGCGGGAAACCGGCGCCGACGTCTGGCTCAGCGGGCTGCGCCGCTCGCAGTCGCAGACTCGCGTGGACCGGCCCTTCGTCGAGCAACAGAAGAAGACCGTCAAAGCCTATCCGATCCTCGACTGGGCGGACGCGCAGGTGGATCTTTATTTCCATCAGAACGGACTGCCGCGTCACCCGCTCGCCGAGAAGGGTTACGTCACGATGGGCGACTGGCACAGCACGCGTCCCGCCGAGGACGGCGATTCGGAATCCACCCGCTTCAACGGCGAGAAATACGAGTGCGGCCTGCATCTGGACTCCGGCACGCCGGATTTCCAGATTTGATCAAGGGCGGTCGCCTCACTTCAACTTGCCGACTCCGCTGACCCCGATGGTGAACGTGGGTTCGTCCGCGTCGTCGCTTTGAATGCGGATGACCGCGCGGCGGTTGCCCTTGGCGGTGGGCTTGAAGGTCACTCGGATGGTAGTGGTGGCTCCCGGCGCGAGCGAGGTGGTCTGCGGGGCGGTGACGATGAAGTCGCGGGGATTTTTTCCGACCCGCGAAATTCCGCTGAGGGTGAGGGTGGTGGTGCCGGTGTTGCTGATGAGGAAGGTCTTGGTCGGGCTTTTCCGGCCTTTGACAATGGTGCCGAATTTGCGCCCGCCCACTCCCGTGAGCATGTCGGATCCTGCCGGATGTTGCACCGTGATCTCAGGCTTCTGTTCGATAGGTGGTGGCACGGAAGCAGGATCCAGCCGGGTGGAGAATGGTAGCACGAGGTCCAGTTTGACGTTGGATCCGGTCCGCTGCACGGAACGCGTGAACGGCACGAACAGCCCGCCACCGCTGAAGGTCACATTGAGCGGTCCCGCGCCGGTGTGGGGCAGCGCATAGCCGCCGGATTCGGAGGTGACCGCGTCCCACGTTCCGCCTTCGGGCGTGACCGTTACTCCACGGAGTCCTTCATCCGCGTCGTAAATGCCGTTGTCATTGGCATCCTTGAAAACCACGCCTAACAACCATGGGTCCGGGTGGGCGTCACTGTTGGCGAAGTTCTGAGTGACCATCAGCGCGTTGAAACCTTGGAAAGTGCCCAGCAGGATCCCAAGCCCCAGCTCCTTGAAATTCTCGCCGCAAATGTTCGTGCGGTGGGTCGGGCTGCGGAACAGGCTCTCATGGCGGGCGAGAGTCATCGAGATCGGCTCGACCGTGCCGGAAGTGCCACCCCAGGAGATGTTTTCGCCGGAAGAAAAGGACCCGGTAAAGACATAACCCGCATCCCTCATCCGGTCGGCGGGCGTGCTGTTATTGACTCCGGTGTGGTCGAAAATGTTGGAGGTCAGCATCCATTGGCTGTGATTTCTCGCTGCCAGGATGAGCTTCGGGTGGAATGCCAGCGGCGGCTTGGCCGTGGTGGCGATGGTGCCCGGAAAGAGTCCCTCGTTCAGGGTGATTCCGAAGCGCGCGGCCTCGGCGGCCGGATTCGCCCGGGTGCGGTTCACCAGCTCGAGCATGAGCTGCTCGGGGACGGTCGGGTTCCCGTGGTCGTAACGCTGCGGAGCGGCCGCCAGCGCAGGAACCGTGAAACCTGCGATTGCCGTCAATACGAGCGGCCCGAATGAAATCTTGGCGTGCATGGGTGGGGTCATTGGGATGAAAAATCCTTCATCAGTTCGCCTCGGCATTGATCAATTACAAGGGCGGATGTCAATTCCGGACTTCGCTGCGATCACGGAGCCGTGTTGCCTCATTGAAGCGGACACCGAAAAGATTTTCCCGATCGCAGGTGAGAGTCCCGTTGCCTCATAAATGAGGACACCATGGCGCCATCCATGGAAATGAGTGAAACAAGCATCGAA
>JBEDKU010000196.1:0-2690 GCA_041172045.1 Verrucomicrobiota bacterium
ACCACGGCGAGGCGTTTTTCGCCGCATGCGTCGTCCCGCACATGTGGCACGCCATCGAGGGCGCGCACTACACCCGCCAGGCCGGATCGCATTTCAATCCCTACGTTTACGAGAACATCAAAACCATCGCCTGGGGCCGGTATGAAAAGGCCGGCTATTGCGGTGCGATGTTCTATCTGGGCGGCGCGTTCCCGGCGGAGTGGCGCGACAATTTCTTTTTCCACGACGTGCACATGAACAAACTGCGCTGCGAGACCTTCACCCGCGAGGGTTCTGGCTACCGCAGCGTGCGCAAGACGGATTTCCTGTCCAGCCCAGACGCCTGGTTCCGCGGACTTTCGCCGCAATACGGTCCCGACGGCGGCGTGTTCATTTCCGACTGGTATGACAAGGTGCCCTGCCACCAGCAGCGCGCTTTCACCGACCGCTCCAACGGCCGCATCTACAAACTCGTCACTGACAAGGTGAAACCTCGCGCGGTCGATCTCTCATCCGCCAGCGATGCGGAACTGGTGAAGCAGCAGCTCAATCCCAATGACTGGTTCGTCCGCCACGCCCGCCGCCTGCTCCAGGAACGCGGAGCGAAGCCGGAAACCACCGCCGCGCTCGAAAAAATCCTGTTTGAAAACGCCGACGACACCCGCCAGCTCCGCGCGCTGTGGGCGCTCCACAGCCAGGGCGCTCTCAGCGAAACCGCCGCCCTTCGCGCCTTGGATGCGAAGTCCGAATTCGTCCGCGGCTGGACCGTCACTTGTCTCACGGAGCACGGCAGTGTTTCCGCCGCCGTCCTGGCACGCTGCGCCGAACTCGCCGAAAAGGACCCGTCGCCCTCCGTCCGCCTGCGCTTGGCTTCGGCCTGCCAAAAACTGCCGCCGGGCGATCGCTGGCCGTTGCTCACCGCGCTCGCCGCCCACACCGAAGACTTGAACGACCACAACCTGCCGTTGATGAATTGGTATGCCGCCGAGGGTGCGGTCGCCGCCGATCCGGTTCGCGGCGTCGGGTTGTTGAAGTCCACCCGCCAGCCGCGGCTTAGGGAATTCATTGCCCGCCGCGTGCTCGCCGCTTCCTTGGCCGACGACAAAAAATCCTCCGCCGGGATGGCCTCGCTCGCCACCGCGCTTGGCGAGGCCGACTCCGCCACCCGTGCCGTCGTGCTGCGCGGTCTGCTCGCCGCCGCCAAAGGGCGCTCGAGTTTGCCGGAACCCGACGGCTGGCCCGCCTCCTATCAAAAACTCGGGACCGATGCCGATGCCGCCGTCCGCGAGCCCGCCCGCGCGCTCGCCCTGATTTTCGGCAGCACCTCCGCCCTGGACGAAACGCGCGCTCTGCTGACGAATCCAACCGCCTCCGCCGACTCCCGCCGGGAGGCGATGGAATCGCTGGTCGCCCGTCGCGATGCAGCGATTCTCGATCCGCTGCTCGGTCTCGTCAAGGCACCCGGCCCGCTGCGCGTGCCTGCCTTGCGCGCGCTCGCCAGCTATGACGACCCGCGTGTTCCGACGAGCCTGATCGCCGTTTACCCGTCCTTGAAAGCCGATGAGAAATCCGCCGCGCTGACCACCCTCGTGGCACGCCCCGCGAGCATTGAGGCGCTGATTGTTGCCTTCGACGCCAAGACGCTTCCGGTCAAGGATCTCACCGCGCCGGTCGCCCGCTTGATCCAAGGCGCGCGGCGCACGGATTTTGACCAGTGGATCGCCAAGAACTTCGGTTCGCTCAATCAATCCAACGCCGAGCGCCAAGCGGACATCGTCAGTTACCGCAAGTTTCTCGGCGACGAGTCGATCCTTAGTGCCGACGTGAAAAACGGCCAACAGATTTTCCTTCGCACCTGTTCCGCCTGTCACAACCTGTTCGGCCAAGGCGGCCACATCGGTCCCGAACTGCCCGGCAATTTCGCGGACACCGACTATCTGTTACAGAACATCCTCGATCCCAACGCCATCATCGGCCGCGATTATCAGCAGACGTTCATTACGCTGGAGGACGGCAATTTCGTCGCCGGAGTCGTCACCGAAGAAGACGAGCGCACCCTCACTCTCAAGACCCTCGCCGCACCCGTCACGCTGCCGAAGGACAGCATCGCCAAACGCGAGCTCAGCCCGCAGTCGATGATGCCCGTCGGCCTGCTTAACGCGCTCGAAGAACCCGAGGTCCGCGACCTGTTCCTCTACTTGCGTCAGTCGAAGGCTCCGTGAGGTAAATCACGGCCCGCAACCGATGCAACGGTAACCCGCTCTAACTCCGGAGATGCGCGGTGAGGATGGTCCCTTGCCCGGGCGTGCTGTAAACGGTGAGCCGGCCGCCCATGCGTTTGACCCGCTCGCGCATGCCTTGCAGGCCGAAGTGGCCTTCCTGCGGACCGGGAGCGTCGGTAACCAGAAAGCCTTGCCCGTCGTCCTCGATGCTGAGATCGAGCGACTCGGGCTGGAAATTGAGGCGCAGCACGATGGTGCTGGCGGCGGCGTGTTTGAAGGTGTTGGTGATGCCTTCCTGGGCGAGCAGCAGGAGATTTCCCGAGATGAAGTCCGGCAGGGGCCGCTCCGCGCCCTGGACCTCCACCAGCAAGCAGACCGGTTGGTCGGCGGAGCGATACTCGACGAGTTCATGCAGGGCTTCCGACAGTGACCGCAGTTCGAGCGAAGTGGAGTGCAGGTTCCAGACGCTGCGGCGCACGTCCTCCTGGC
>JBEDKU010000197.1:0-4183 GCA_041172045.1 Verrucomicrobiota bacterium
CGGCAGCACACGCCCGATCCGGGGCGAGGCGACGGGCGCCAGTGGCGGGTTGTTGCGGACGTGGGATAGCGGAAGTAAAATCGTCGTGGGCGGGGCATTGAACCTCAGCGACGGGGGGACCTTGCGCCTGTTGAGGAGCCAAAGCCCAGCAGGTGGCGGCGTCTTCGAGAACATTGTAACGCTGAATGGTGGTCTAAATATCACCAACCAGACCAGTGGCGCTTACACGCCCATCACCCTTGATTTCGGCACCGGCAACGTCCAGAAAGGCGGCCAGCTCGTCCTGAACGGCGACGTGACATTCACGGGCAATTCCACCAACTTTAACACGACCACCATCGATGGACCCCGCGGCTCGGGGACCCAGGGGGTCATCGCGCTGACCGGCAGTTCCAGCGGGACACGCACGTTCAACGTAGGCAACGGTGCCGCTGCGGTTGACCTGGCAGTAACAGCCCCGCTTGCTGATGGCGCGGCTGTCACCAGCGGTCTCACCAAAACCGGCCTGGGCACGCTCGCTCTAACCGGAGATAATTCCTACACCGGCTCCACCACCGTCAGCAATGGCCAGCTGATGATCAACGGCAATTCATCGACCGCCACTGGAAACGTTTCAGTGGCCGCGGGGGCCACGCTTGGCGGCAGTGGAACGCTTGGCGGAGCGACCACCCTCAACGGCATTCTGGCGCCTGGTAACAGCATCGGCACGCTGACGGTCAGCAACGACGTGACCTGGAACGGTGCCGCGGCAGCCGGTGCCACCACCGACTGGCAGTTTGAACTGGGCTTGGGCAATGCCTCGGATATGCTCGACATCACCGGTGGCGGAGGCGACTTCCTCAAGGGCTCGGGCACCATCTTCCGCTTCGACTTCTTGGGAGGCACGGATACCGGCACCTACACATTGGTGGATTGGACCGCCACCACGGATTTTGCCAGCTCCGACTTCAGCTACACGAATCTCGGCGGCGGAAATTCCGGCTCGTTTTCCATCACCGGCAGCCAGCTCAATTTCACCGTCGTCCCCGAACCGAACGCCGCGATCCTGGTGGGAGGCTTCGGTGTCATCGCCCTGCTGCGTCGCCGCCGCTGGGCCTGAAAAGGTTCCGGACTCAACATCGCATCCCCGTTCTTGATCCCAACGACTATCCGTCCACCTTCTCCGCCAAGCCCGCATTCCATCGATTCCTCATTCTCACATAAAATCAAACTAGCCAACCCATGAAATTCACGCCCCGCCTCGCCTCGTTTTTCCGCGCTTCCCAATCGACCACAGCCCTGATGGTGGTGGTGGCTGCTACGTTCAGTTCTTCCGCCTCCGCCGCGGACTTCGTTTGGAACCAGACTGATGCCACGAACGACTGGAGTCTTGATACCAACTGGACTCCGACGGCCGCAGTCGGCGGGCCAAGCGCGGCGGGCGCATCGATTTTGATCAATACGAACATTGGTGGCAATTCCACCACCAATCTCTACACCACCGGCAATCCCGGCACGGCCACGAAAACCATCGGCCTCTTGGATATCGGCGATTCCAACGGAACGCACACTTACAACCTCGCAACGGGAAGTGGCGCGGGACTTTTGAATTTCGATGGGAATGGAATCAACGCCCAGCTCAATGAATTGAGCACCAGCAAGGGAGATACCATCTCGGCGCCGATCACGCTTTCTTCCTCGCTGGATGTTGCCAACGCTTCAGCCAACACGCTCACCCTTTCGACGGGGGGCATCACTTCCGCAACTGTTGGCATCAAAACCCTCACGACCTCCACGGGCAATGTGACGATCTCTGGCATCATCGGCGACGGCAGCGGCCCGGTTGCGGTGGCCCAGAATGGTGCCGGCACGTTGACTCTATCGGCGGTCAACACTTTTACCGGCGGTTTGACGGTCAAAAACGGGACTGTCATAGCCGGAAACAGTGTCTCCGCGCTGGGTGGGACGGCCACCGGCGCGGTGACGATCGGGGGCGGCGTTCCCTCGGGGGCCGCAAATGCCACACTGCTGGGGGCGAATGGTCTGACCTATGCCAATCCGATCATCGTGGCTTCCGGCGGTACCGGTCTCTACACGCTGGGCAATTCTTTAGGTGTCTTCCCGAGGTTCAGCGGAGCCATCACACTGAACAACAACCTGACCATTGCCGAATCCAACAACCCTCAGGGCGGCGTCAGCTCCGGGACCTACTTGATTGCCAGCGGAGGGATCTCCGGTTCCGGGAATCTGACCTTGGCTGGCAATGGTGGCATATCCCTCAGCAATGCCGGCCAGCCTAGCGCGGTTAACAATATTGACGTGTCTGGCCCGGTTTCGACCACCGGCAGCATCACCAATTCCGGGACCGGCAACGCCCTTGTGATTGTTTCAGGAATCATCAGCAACGCCAGCGGCGGCGTGACGCAAAACAGCGCCACCTCGATGTTGACCCTTTCCGCGGCGAATCTCTACACCGGTCCGACAAACATCAACGCCGGCGTGCTCCGTGTCCAAACTTCGGCCACCGCTATTTCAACTAGCAGCGCGGTCAACGTGGCTGCTGGGGCCACATTGCAGTTCAATGGCCAATCCTCCCCCAACACGGCCCAGACACTGACCATTGCCGGCAATGGCACCTATTACACTGGCGGCGCACTTGAATGCACCAGCAGCGGGGGGTACCTTGGAAACGTTGTGTTGGCGGCAGATTCGACGATCTCCGGCACCAATGCCAATAATACCCTCACCGTCGGAACTGTGGCGGTTACCACCATCACCGGCTCCGGCAGAAACCTGACGACGACTGGAGCGGGCAATGTCACCCTCGCGGGCTCGCTGAACACGGGCACGGGCAGGCTGACCAAAACCGGCACCGGTCTTCTCACGCTTTCCGGAGCGAACTCTTTCACCGGTTTGACGTCCATCAACCAAGGCACAGTGGTTTTGAATATCTCAACCGCGTTAGATGGCGGCGGCAACATCACCTTCGGCGGCGGCACGCTGAGATACACGGCTAATAACAACGTGGATTACTCCAGCCGCATCATCAACAGCACGGCACCGATCTCGATCGATACCAACAGTCAGAACCGCACGTTTGCCGGCGGTCTCGCGGCCAGCAACATCGGCGGTCTGACCAAACTCGGCGCCGGCACCCTGACGCTTGCCGGCACGAACTCCCACACGGGAGTCACCACCGTCAGCGGAGGCCAGTTGGCTGTCAGCGACACGAGCGCCCTGCCCGGCACGATCTTTGCCGATGTCACCGGTGCCGTAAGTCAAGGCGGTGCCTACGCCGGGGTTCAAGGCTGGTTGGGCAGCGGCAAAGTGGCGGCGGGGTCGGTCGGTGCCATTGCCCTGACCGGAACCAGTTCGGAAAACATCGATTTCACCGGCTACCCCAACCTGATGCTCGGGGCATCTACGAATGTGACCTACACCGGCACCATCACGCCGGCTGGCGGAACCTACCGACTTGGCGGTGGCTCGGGAACGATCACATTATCCAACACCAATGCCCTTACCGGGACGAATTCTTGGGTGGTGGGAGCCAGAAGCGGGACTGGCAGCTCCGGCGGAGGTGTGACTCTCAGTGCGGCAAACGACCTGACCGGCACCACCACGGTGGCCAGCAGCACCCTGACATTCAACAGCTCCACCGCGGGTGTCGCCACGTCAGATCTCACCGTTAACGGGGGCGCGACTTTGGTATTTAACTACGCCGCGGGAAACCTTGGCGGCGACAACAATGTGACCCGTGCCAAAAGCGTTCAACTCAATGGAGCCACACTCAATGTGACGGGCAACACGGGCGGCAACTCGACCGAGACCATCACCAATGCCCTGGCATTCGATTCTGGAGCCTCAACGGTTACGCTCAGCCCTGCGGCTGGAAAAAGGTCGCTGCTTAGTGCGGGGACTTTCGCCCGCACTAGCGGCGGCACGGTTCTATTTAGAGGCACGAGTCTGGGGACGGATCTGCTTGCCACCCTCAACGTCTCCTCCACCAGCATCAGCTTCGGCACCGCCCCCACCTTAAACGGCACAGGGACTGCGGGAGGATCCGGAGGCTCCACCACAGTCGGCATTCTTGCCGGCGTTTATGGGGACACCGCCAACAACGGCACCGGATTGGGAGCCACCGGCGGCCTTGTCACCCATGATGCCGCCAAGGGCGTCCGTCTTCTTGACACCTCGACCGAAT
>JBEDKU010000198.1:0-3814 GCA_041172045.1 Verrucomicrobiota bacterium
TCGAGTTGCTGCCCATCGGCTCGCCGTTCACGACCCCGGCCGCGGCGAAGCTGCCGAAATTCGACCCGCCGAGGAATCCCGCCGCGACCATTCCCGAGCCGTTTCGGAACTGGTCGCTCAACGTGCAGGTCCGCACTGAAGAGCCGGTGCTCATCCGGGGAAATTTCGCCACGGGTGAAGTCACCGGCAGCATGCGTCTCGGCGGCACGGTGGGAACACCCGCGCCGGACGGAGTTTTGACGATCAAGGATTTCCGCGCGGACCTGCCGTTCAGCAAGCTGGCGGTGCGTAGTGGCACCGCGACTTTTACCTCGGGGAACGGCTTCGATCCCGTGCTCGATCTCCGCGGCACTTCCGAGCCCCGGCCCTATCAGGTAAATATTTTTGTTTATGGTCGCGCATCGGACCCGCAGCTCTTGCTCACCTCGTCGCCACCGCTGCCGGAGAATGAGATCATGACCTTGCTCGCCACCGGCACCACAACCACCGGACTGGTCGATTCCCAAGCGGCGTCCTCTCGCGCGCTGCAACTGCTTGCTGAGGAAATACGGCGTGGTCGCTTCCGCTTCGGCAAGCAACTCCGGCCACTGCTAGGGGTGCTCGACAAGGTGGATTTCGGCCTTAATGAGAAGGATCCCTATTCCACCGATTCCTATTCCACCGCCACGGTCTCGCTCTCCGACCGTTGGTTCCTTTCCGCTGGCTTGAGTTCAACCGGCGAATCCCGCGCTCTTGTGATCTGGCGTCTTACTTTCCGCTGATGCACCGCTTTGTCATGATTTTTGGGTTGATACTAACGGCGATCACCGCCATGGCGGAGACCCGCGTGCGGATCGTCGGCTTGGTGAATGAAACCGAGGACGGCGTCCTGAACCTGATGAGCGGCCGCCTGGAACATATCGCCACCAGCCGCGCCTCACCTTCGCGCGCGGATGATGCTGCTTTTCTCGTCCGGCAGGTTTTGCGGAAGGATGGTTATGCCGCCGCCCAAGTGGACTGGAGAATCGCCAGTCCTTCGGAAATCGTGCTCACCGTTTCCGAAGGTGGCCGTCTCTCACTCGGCACGGTTACGGTCAACGGGGTGCCGGCCAGAGAGGCTTCCAAGCTCGCAAGGCTGTACGCCCGACCCGCCACCAAGGGATTGCCGATCCTGTCACGCACCCCGCCGTTTCGCGAGGAGGATGTGGCAAGCGGACTGTCCTTCGTGCGCCAGGAACTCAATGCCCAAGGCTACTGGAATGCGGAAGCCTCGATTGCGAACCGTACCACCGATCCTGCGACCGGCGTGACCAATCTGGTCATCGACGTGGATCAGGGGCCGCGGTTCCGCATCGCAGAGGCGAAAGTCGCCAGCCCGGACGGGCGCGGAATTTCCGAGACCCGGTTGGCCGCGAAACCTTTCATTTCCAGAACCGCCACTACCGGGAATCTTAACGCCATGCGCCTCGCCGTGGAGCAGGTTTTCGTGAGCAACGGTTATCCGGATGCGAAAGTCTCCATGGCCCGCACGCTGGAAGCGCCTCGATTCATCCCGGATTTCTACATCGATCTCGGCAGACGCGTGCGCCTCAACAAGATCCATATCGAAGGGCTCGTGCGAACCAATCCGAAACGGATCGAAGCACGCATGAGACGTTTGGAAGGGGATTGGTATGACGAGGCCGCCATGAACAAGCGCATCCGCGGATTTCTATCCATCGGTGCGTTTTCTTCCGCGCGGGTCGAGACGGAGGATGTTGGCGAGGACCGCATCGACGCCACCCTGCACTTCCGTGAAGCGCGGGCCAAGGAGATCACCATTGCGGCGGGGGGGGATTCCTATCAGGGGGCCATCCTGCGGACCACCTATACTGACCGGAACCTGTGGGGCGAACTTCGCGGATTCAGCACCGGCTTTGAATTCAGTTCGCGCGGCGTTTTAGGAGAGACCCGAATCACCGATCCCTGGCTGTTCGGCACGGACATCGCCGCCACGGCCCGCTTCTACGCGCTCATTTACGGTCGCGAGGGTTACAGTTCGCTGGAATCCGGCCTCGAAGGGACAACCACCTGGGCGGTGAACGATCACTACACCGTCCAAGCTCTCGCCGGGTACTCGATCGTAAATCTAACTTCCGAAGGGCTGCCCCGCTCCGAGCTCGGGGAGACCGTCTATCGGCAACCCCGTCTCCGGCTCACCCAGACCATCGACTATCGGGACAATTCGGTTCTTCCCAAAAAAGGCTGGCACTTGGTCACGCCGCTGGAAATCGGCGCCGCGCTGGGTGATCTATCCACCACCTATGTGCTCGCGGAAATGTCGGGTGGATATTACCACACCTTCGCCCGCGACTATCAGATCGTGCTTGGCGGCGCGTGGGGCGTCGTCGTCCCCTCGGGTGATGGCGTGGACATGCCCATCGACCTGCGGATGTTCAACGGCGGCGCGCGCAGTGTGCGCAGTTTCCCCGAGCGCGAGCTCGGCCCCCGCGTGAACGGCTACCCTACCGGTGGCGAGGCCAAGTGGCATGCCAATGTCGAGTTGATCCGTGATTTTATCGGCAGTTTGAAGGCGGTCGGGTTCTTCGACGCCGGCGGACTCTCGCGGGAGTATGACGGACTTGGCTCCAGCAAGGTCGATCTCGCCGCCGGCCTGGGGCTCCGGCTGGATCTGCCGATCGGACCGGTGCGCCTGGAATACGGCTACAACCTCACCCGCGACGTCGACGAGCCGGTGGGCACCCTGCATTTCGCCATCGGCATGGGATTCTGATAAATGTCCGGGCGGAGTGCCGTAATGGTCCTGCATGAAGACAACCGCTTTTCTAGCAATCGCACTTCTGTCATCAAGCCTGTTCCCCGTCCGCGCTGCGGAACCGGTCCAGGAAACCCCGGAACAACGAGACTCGCGCATGGCATGGTGGCGCGATGCGAAGTTCGGCCTGTTCATCCACTGGGGGCTCTACGCGGTGCCCGCCGGAATCTATGACGGCAAGCCCGTCGGTGGCATCGGCGAGTGGATCATGAAGAACGCCAAGATCCCGGTGGAAACCTATGCCAAATACGCTGACGGCTTCAATCCCACGCAGTTCGACGCCCGCAAGTGGGTGAGGATGGCCAAGGACGCCGGGATGAAATACATCGTCATCACCTCGAAGCATCACGACGGCTTCGCGATGTTTCACAGCAAGGCCAGCCCGTATAACATCAACGACGCCACCCCATTCAAGCGCGATCCGCTCAAGGAGCTGGCCGAGGCGTGCAAGGAGGAGGGCATGAAGCTCGGCTTCTATTATTCCCAATGTCAGGACTGGCACCACCCCGGCGGCGGAGTCTCCGGAGATAAACATTGGGATCCGGCGCAGGACGGAAGTTTCGACGAATACCTCGACAAGGTGGCGATTCCCCAAGTGAAGGAAATTCTAACGAACTACGGCCCCGTCTGCGTCCTGTGGTGGGATACACCGAACAAGATGATGACTCCCGAGCGCTCCGCCAAACTCAACGAGCTTCTCAAGCTCCAGCCCGGCATCATCCATAACAACCGCCTCGGCGGCGGCTTCAAGGGGGATACCGAGACTCCCGAGCAACACATCCCGGCCACCGGCTATCCGGGGCGCGACTGGGAGGCGTGCATGACCTTGAATGATACATGGGGTTTCAAATCCACCGATCATAACTGGAAAAGCACCAAGACCCTGCTTCAGAATCTAATCGACATCGCGAGCAAGGGCGGTAACTACCTGCTCAACGTCGGCCCGACCGCGGAAGGTGTCGTGCCGGAGGAGAGCGTCGAGCGTCTGGCGGAAGTCGGCCGCTGGATGAAGATCAATGG
>JBEDKU010000199.1:0-6742 GCA_041172045.1 Verrucomicrobiota bacterium
ATCCGCCCCGCCCGAGATTTTCGAGCTCCCCGGCGGCTTCGGCAAGCCGGCCCACCAGCCGCATTTGGAAAACTTCTTCAACGCCGTCCGCGGCAAGGCGAAGCTCAACTGCGACGCCCGCCATGCCTTCGAAAGCGAAGCGCCCATCTACTGGGTGAATCCCTCCGCCCTCAGCCATCAACCCATCCAATTCACCTCCGAACACCTCTCCGTATGAAATCAAAACTGATCCTGCCAAGCCTCTGCGCCCTCTCCGCCCTCGTCCTCGCTTCTTGCGGGAAAAAAGAAGAAACCGCCGCCGCCTCTTCTGAAGCAGGCGCGCCCGCCGCATCCGGCGGAGCCACCGGTGGCATCCTGCTTGAAACCGCGCTGCCACCCGAACTCATCGAAGGCACGCCCAAGCCGATGAACGTCCCGAACCTCACCCAGGCCCCCAGCAAGGCCCCCGAGTTCCGCGTTCCCGAAGGCACCGTCCTCCTCTCCAAAGGCAAAAAAGTCACCAGCAGCGATACCAATCCGATCATCGGCGACCTCACCCTCGTCACCGACGGCGACAAGGAAGCCGGCGAAGGCTACTTCGTCGAGTTGCTCGACGGCACCCAGTGGGTCCAGATCGACCTCGAAAAAAGCTCTGCCGTCTCCGCCCTCTGGCTCTGGCACTTCCACTCCCAGAAGCGCGCCTATAACGACGTGATCATTCAGATTTCCGATGATCCGGAATTCAAAACCGGCGTCACCACCATTTATAACAACGACTACGACGAAACCTCGAAAATGAGCAAAGGCAGCGACAATCCCTATGTCGAATCCCGCTTCGGCCTCATCGTCGATGGCAAGGGCACCAAGGGCCGCTACGTCCGCCTCTACAGCAATGGCAACACTTCCAACGAAATGAACCACTACATCGAAGTGGAAGTTTTCGGCAAGGCATCCTGATCGTTCTCTTTGAGCCAGGGGCATGGACGTCTCGTCCATGCCCCTGTTTTTTTGGTAGATTCCATGCCGCCTAGCGGCTCCGCGAGAAAATCGCATAGACCGCCGGCACGACGAACAGCGTCAGCAGCCCGGAGAAAACCAGGCCGCCGACCACGGCGATTCCCAACGACTGGCGCGATCCGCCTGACGCTCCGATTGACAGTGCGATCGGGAGGATCCCGAAAATGGTCGCGAGGCTGGTCATCAGGATGGGCCGGAAACGCGAGACGGACGCTTCGAGCACGGCCTCGACCTTCGAGAGTCCGGCTTCCTTGCGCTGGTTCGCGAACTCGACGATCAGAATTCCGTTCTTCGTGACGATGCCGATGAGCATGATGATGCCGATCTGGCTGAAGACGTTGAGCGTTTGGCCCGTCGCCCACAGGGAAATCAGCGCACCGGCCACCGACAACGGCACCGTCAGGATGATGATGAACGGATCCCGGAAACTCTCGAACTGGGCGGCGAGCACCAGATAGATGATCAGCAGCGCGAGCATGAACGCGAATAACAACGAGGACGAGCTCTCCGCAAAATCCCGCGACTGGCCTGCCAGGGACGTGCGGAAATTCTCCGGCAGGACTCTTTCCGCGATGCGGTCGAGTTCCGCGATGCCGTCGCCCAGCGTCTTGCCGGGAGCGGGCGTGCCTTGGATCGTCGCTGAGACCGCGCGGTTGAAGCGATAGATCGCCGCCGGACTGGCGGATTCGGAGAAGGTCAGCAGGTTGTCCAGCGAGACCATCTCCCCGGACCCGGATTTGACGAAGAGCTTCTTCACATCGCCGGGATCATTGCGGTCCTGCCGCTGCATCTGGGCGATGACCTGATATTGTTTCCCGTCCTTGAGGAAATAACCGAAGCGCCTTCCCGAGTAGGCGAAATCCAGCGTGCGGCCGATTTCCTCCACCGAGATTCCCAGCTCCGCGGCCTTCTTGCGGTTGATGGAAATGATTCCTTCCGGCCGGTTCACCTTGAGGTCCGCGTCGATCTGTTTGAGCACCGGGCTCTTGCTCGCCTCGGCCAGGAATTCCGGCAGCACCTTGATGAGGTCTTCCAGATTCGGCGCTTGCAGGACATAGGCGAGCGGCTGGCCGGAGCGGCGGTCGCCGATGGTCGGCGGCTGGGTGGTGATGGCGCGGACTCCGGTGAAATCCAGCATTTCCCGGGAGAGCTGGTCCGCGATCTGCGACTGGCTGCGGGTGCGCTCGGACGGCGGCTTCAGATAGATGCTCTGCGTGCCGGTGTTCCCCGCGGACCGGCCGCCACCGCCGCCGATGATGCTGAAGGAGCGGAATACTTCGGGCACGGTTTCATCCACATGCAACGCGACCTTGTCCATCCAGCTCTCGGTGAACTCGTAGCTCGATCCCTCCGGCGCGGTGACGACGATGCGGATGTTTTCCCGATCCTCCAGCGGCGCCAGCTCCTGCGGAATCAGGGCAAACAACCAGACGATGAGGCCCACGTTGAGCAACAGCAGCGGGATCGCCAGCCATCGGAACCGCAGGACCGGTGCAAGCGCGGCGCGGTAGCCGTTGGTGATCATCCGGAAAAACGGCTCGGTGGAGCGATAGAAAAAGTTAGGTTTGTCGCCGTGCGCCTTGAGCAGGAAGCGGCACATCATCGGCGAGAGCGTGAGCGCCACGAACGCGGAGACCAGCACGCAGCCCGCCAGCGTGATGCCGAACTCGCGGAACAGCCGGCCGGTCAATCCGGATAGAAAGATGAGCGGCAGGAATACCGCCGCCAGCGCGATGGTGGTGGAGATGACGGCGAAGTAGATTTCACGCGAGCCTGTCAACGCGGCCTCCAGCGGCGTCATGCCTTCCTCGATCTTCGTATAGATGTTCTCCAACACCACGATCGCGTCATCACAGACCAGGCCGATGGCCAGCACGATGGCCACCAGCGTGAGCACGTTGATGGAATAGCCGGCCACATACATGATGAAGAAGCCGGAGATGATGCTCACCGGGATGGCGATCACCGGAATGATCGTCGAGCGCCAGTCCCGCAGGAACAGGAAAATGATCAGCGCCACCAGCCCGAAGGCGATCACCAGCGTCTCCTGCACCTCGGACACGGAGCGCCGGACAAAGCGCGTGAAATCGTAGCCCACGTCCACCGTCACGTCCGGCGGGACTTCCTTTTTCACCTGTTCGAGCCGCTTGTAGAACTCGTCGGCGATGGCGATGGCGTTGGTGTTAGGCTGCGGGATGATCGCCACTCCGATCCGGTAGAGCAGGTCGCTTTTGTTTCCCGAGCGGAGGTTTTCCGGTCCGAGTTCGGCGGTGCCGATGTCGCGGAAGAGGATCTGCCTGCCCTTTTCCTGCCGGATGATGAGGTTCTCGAAATCCTCGGCGGTGGAAAGCCGGCCGAGCGTGCGGAGGGAAAGCTCGTTCGCCGCCCCTTCCAGCCGGCCGCTCGGCAGATCGACGTTCTGGCGGTCGAGCGCGTCCTGCACATCGGCCGGTGTCAGCGAGTGGACCGCCAGTTTCACCGGGTCCATCCACAGCCGCATGGCGTAGCGTTTTTCCCCGAAGATCCGCACGGACGACACGCCGGGGATCGTCTCCATCCGCTCGCGCACGATGCGGTCCGCGATGTCGCTGACTTCCAGGATGCTGCGTTCGTCGCTGAGGAGCGATAGGAAAAGAATGGGCGAGGAATCCGCGTCCGCCTTCTCGACGACGGGCGGATTCGCATCCACCGGCAGGTCGCGGATGGCGCGGGAAACGCGGTCGCGCACGTCGTTGGCCGCGTCGCTCAGATCCGAGTCGAGCGTGAATTCCACGGTGATGGTGCTGCGCTCGTCGCGGGATTCCGAGGTGATGGTGCGGATCCCGGCGATGCCGTTGATGACTTGTTCCAGCGGCTCGGTGATCTGCGAGGCGATGACGTCCGGATTCGCGCCGGGATAGGTCGTCTGGACCGTGACGACCGGCGGATCGACCGCGGGATACTCGCGCACGCCGAGGAAATAGAAGCCGATGGCGCCGAAAAGAACGATCACCAGCGACATCACCGTCGCGAGCACCGGGCGGCGGATGCTGGTTTCGGATAGACTCATGGTTTCATCTCGGCGGTGACTTCCAGGCCCGGGCGGATGCGCAACAGATTGGTGGTCACCACCACGTCGCCCTCTTTCGCGCCGCGCAGGATCTGCACCTGGTCCGCGGAGCGGATGCCGATTTCCACGGGTTGCAATTTGGCCTTGCCGTCTTCGATCAGGTAGATGCCCTGGCCGCGCGCGGACGGGACGATCGCCTGGCTGGGCACCATGAAACCATTCGCCAGCCCGTCCAAAGTCAGAGTCACTTCGGCGAAGCCTCCCGGCAACAACCCTTTCGGCGCGGAGCACACCCCGCGGACCAACAAGCTCCGCGTCGCGGCGTCAATGGCGGGTTCGAGCACCGTCACCTCGCCCTCGAACACCTGGCCGTTTCCGGCGACGGTGAAAGTGAATTTCTGCCCGCTCCTGACCTCGCCCGAGTAGCGCTCCGGCAGCGGGAAATCCACCTTGATGCGGGAGACGTCCTGCAGCGTGATCAATGGCGTGCTCGGAGTGACGAACGCACCCTCGCTCACCTGCCGTACGCCCACCCGGCCGGCGAAGGGCGCGCGGATTTCGGTCTTGGAAATCTGCACCGCCTTGGTGTTCCTGCCGGCGTTGAGGATGTCAAAGGCGGCGGTGGAACTATCAAACTCCTGCTGGCTGATCGCCTTGCGCGGGAGCAGGTTGGCGACGCGTTGTTTCACGGATTCCGCCAGTTTCAGGCGGGCTTCGATTTCCGCGAGTTCAGCGACGAGGTCGCTGTCGTCCAGCTTGAAGAGCAGGTCCCCGGCGGCGACTTCCGAGCCTTCGGCGACGTGGATTTTGACCAGCCGTCGTGAAAGTTCCGAGACCAGTGTGACCGATTCGTTCGCCCGCAAGGTGCCGACGGTCGAGAGCGTCTGGGCGAACGGCACGCTCTTCACCACGTAAACCTCCGCCGCCAGTGGTCCGGCTTTCGGACCGCTTTGGGCGAAGGCACCGGCGACCAGCAAGGGCAGGACTATCAACCGGGTGATGGAGAAAACTCGTGGCACGATCATGAACACCGATAGCGGAGATGCGAAAACGGCTCTACGCAAGGAAAAGCGCCGATCCATGACCGTTAGAAACCGTGCGAACCCTGTATTTGCCGGAATCCACCGCCATCAAGACTCGAAAACCCTGACTTGCCCGGGATCGGCCCCGGGGACAAAATTCAGCCGTGAATCTTTCCCATTATCTCACCATGGACCCGCATCTATTGCTGGGCTTACTCAACACGGAGTTGAGAAATCACTGCGAATCGCTCGAGGACCTGGTCAAAACCCACCATCTCGATCCGGAGCTTTTGATCGGGAAAATGGCCTTGGCCGACTACATTTACCACCCGGAGCAAAACCAGTTCCGCTAAGCGACGCGGGCAAAAAGGTCCGGAGGATTGAACGTTCCTCATGTCCGGGATGTCCATATCCGGGAGTGTTTTACGTCGGCAAGGGAATTCAAATGATCCTGGGGGGGATCTTTCGTTTGTCGACGTAAGCCTCAAAACCCTTGAGTGTCAAATGGTTCGAAAATGTTGTCCGGCGTGTTGTGGAATAGGATCTTATCTTGGGCGGGAGTGGGTTCGCGACGATTCCGGCCTGTCCATCTTTAAAAAGGTCTCGGTAAGGAAGACATGCGAATTGTGCGATGGCACCGGTCGTGTGGCCGAAGACGAGAAGCTGCACACCCATTTCTGCCATGCCCGGCCAATCCGCCGGCCCACCCGGATCGAGGGCGGGGCGCTGGAAATAGAACAGTGGATCGGCTATTTCCTGATCGTGGCCCTGCTCGGCTACGCGTCGTTTTTACTCTTCAAGGGGCATTCCGGAGTTTCCGACTGGCCCAAGGTTACCATCGCCCTCATGGCTTCGGTCATCCTGTTGTTTGTCCTCAATCATTTCCCGGCGGCCACGCGATTTCTGCGGTGGTCCACGTTGGGGTTTTTCCTGATGATCTTCTGCGGCGGAATTGTGCTGGAATTCGCCCGTCGCTGAAGGTCGGCGATTTCCACCCCTGCCCTTTCATCAGTGCTTCACGTCTTCCTTTTTCGCCGGCGGCTGCATGAAATTCAACAACTGCATCGCGAACGAAATATCTCCCTTGTCGACCATTTGCCAACCCTGCTTGGAGGAGGCTGCAGGCGGCTTTGGATTTTCGGCCCGCATCGTTTTGGGTCGGAAAGAGTCGAGATCCGCCACTTCACCCGACCCGACCGGCGGCACCCGTGGGGCTTCAACGGATTGAATTGGGACAGGCCGGACGACCGCGAGTTTGGCCGTGGCTTGATACTTGATCGCGATGCCCGCCGCACCGATGACCAGTGCCATCACGGGAAGTCCAATGAAAACCAAAAACATCCGGCTTTTCGTCTTCAACTCCGCTTCCCGCCGACGCTCGGCCTCCTCCAGCATCCGCCGCAAATCATCCTCCGAAAGTTCGGTTGGCGACCTGCGTTGACGGTTATTTCCCGAACTCACAAACGTGAAAATGCCTTAACCATCAGGATAAGTCAAAAAGTAACAAATCTCCCCCGTTCATTGGATCAGTAGTCACGCGGATCAGCTCGATGAAGGGGAGTGTCAGTAATTTTGTGTAAATGATTTTCGCGCTGAATTTTGTTAGTGATTGTTGGGCATGCGGTCTTCGAACTCGATGGTGAAGTGGCTCAGGGCGCTTGGCCAGTTGGGGACG
>JBEDKU010000200.1:0-2589 GCA_041172045.1 Verrucomicrobiota bacterium
CTCTTCCGTGATGCGGTAATTTTCCCAGAACAACAATGCCAGCGACCTCACCCGGGGCCCGGTGCGCAGCAGGCCGAGCGCCCGGTGCACCGGCAGAATCGCGCCCAGAATCCGCAACGCATCCTCGTCATGCACGCCCTTGGTGTAACCTTCCGCATAGCGTGGAGCCATGAATTCATGCACGTCCGCGAGCGCCGGTTCACCTTGGATCACGCCCTGCTCCAGCATCTGCCAGACAAGCCACTCCGCCCGATAGACGCGGGCGTTCTCGCTGATCACCTGCTGCTCCCACACGTCCCGAGTGGCCAGGAACTCCTCGCTTTCGACCGGCTCGAAAAACGCGGTACCGGAGAGATGGAAACACATCGTGCCTTCGTGCGGGACGATGGAAAGCTCCAGTTCCTGGGTGTTCACCGAGAAACTGTGCCTGCCGAACTTAAGCGAATTTCCGTCGTCGGAGAAAAGTTCCTTGCGATCCTTGAGCTGGCGGACGGCGTCGTCCTGGAGGGTCTTGAGCCGCGTTTGAAGATCGTCGGATTTGACCGTATCGCCGATGTTCCTAAGCTCGCCGATGATGTCACGAAGCTTGGAAACCATCAAATCCCCGGCGAAATAACCGTTGATCGCGTTGATGTCGTCCAGCGAGGCGGCCCGGTGGGCGAGTCCCGCTAGAATCCGTTCCGCGGACTTCAGAAGATTGCCCGCGCGGCGGTTCCGCTGCTCGACGAGCGCCTGCTTGCGGCCTTCGAACGCTTCGTAAACCTCCTCGCGCTTGCGGGAAAGCTCTTCGATGTATTCATCGAATTCAGCGAAGCGGCCTTCCAGTTCCTCCACCTGCACCATCACTTTGGTCAGGTATTCGCCGCACTTGTCAGGCGTGTCGCAGAGGTCGATGAAGTTCACCACCGACTGACTGAGCAGCTTGATCTGGGCGCTAAACTGCGCGACTCCTTCGACGCGCGCGAGCTCCCGCCGCTTCGACTTCAGCTCCGCCCGGATCCCGTTAAGCGTGGCATAAAGCGCAGAGATGCTTTCGATGATCGCGGTCGTCTGCGTGGCGTCTTCGATCCGGAGATTGCTGACGATTTCGATCAACAACTCCAGCTCGGCTCCAGCCAGATCGAGCCCTTTCGCTGTGGCGTCGGCCTCGGCGGTTTTGGAAATATTCGCGAGCGACGCCCGCTGCGATTCAATCGCCAGGCGGTAGGGCTCCAGCGCTCCCTCGCGCAGCAGAAACTCCACCGTCTTTGCCGAAACCTCGTCCGAGGCCGCGGCGACGCGCTGGTCGAGATCATCGATCAACACGGCATCCGCATATCTCAACTCGCGGAGCCCGATGATTTCCCCACGGCGCAGGCGGAGATCCGCCAGATGCTGGACGAATCCGCGGATGTCGTCCGGCGCGCTGAGGCGCACGGCCTTGAGGAGCGCCTCGGTGGCGGCCCGCACCTCCTCGGTCCGCGCGGCGGTCGCCTGTCGCAACCGCACCACTTTGTCGAACTCATCGATCGCGGCATTCGCAGCGGCGTGAATCGCCTCAAGCGGCTCCGACAGCTGGCAGGCTTCCTTTTCCTTCAGCCAGAAATAACCGTCGAGCACCTCGCGGCTGCGGCGCACGAGCTCCAGATAGACGTCCGCATAGGTGTCGCCCTTGCCGAGCAGGATCAAAATCTCGCGAGCCTCCGCCATTCCTCGGACCAGCGCGGAATTGCCGATCTTGAAGAGAAGCGACTCCCGTTTCGCGGCCGGCACCGCGGTGCTGGAGTCTGCGACGTAGGGCGTACGCCACACTTGCAGCGCGTGGTGTTTCTGCGCCTGTTCCGGAGCTTGGAACAACACCATGCGCCCGTCCGGATCGAGCGCGAAGCCATTGCAAACGACCGGCGTCTCGACGCTCTGGGCGATGACGTTGTAGGAGAAAAGAACGTAGTGCCCGGAGTTGCGTTGATAGAAAACAAACAGCGTGTCCTCGCCATTCCCCGCAGCGATCCGCCGCTCGAAGCGCAGGCCCGACTTGCCGGTCTCGTAGGTTTTCACCGCGCCGGTCGCCAGCATGTAGCCGTTAGCGAACAAAATCCCCTGGTCTCCCGGCAGCAATACGCACGACTGGCCGATCCCGTCGAGACGATGCACTTCCTTGGTTTTTTCGTTATAAACCAAGTGCCGGTGCGCGGTCTCGCGATACGGCAGGATCCGCAGGATGACCAGCGGTCCGAGAACCGCATAGTGGATCTCCGCATCGTCCAGCGTCTGATCGGGATCGTCCACCGGTTCCGAATAAATCCCCTGCCCGCTCGCGGTGTTGTCCTCCACCTTGATCGTGAGGTCGCCGCCGATGGTCTCCACGAAGACGCGGTCCTCCACCGAGATGTGCGGATGCTCGCCCGCGCGATGCATGTCGCGGTGGGCGCGCTTCCACTGGAACTCGACCTGCTCTGGGTAACGGCACTCGTGCTCGGAGCGGTTTCCCAGATATTCGAGCGTCCCGTCGCCCTTGATCCGCCATTTGAAGGTCTTGAAATCATCCTCGGATTTCCCGATCCGCATCTTCATGTGGAGATGCGGGCCGATCAGCATGAACTTCACGAA
>JBEDKU010000201.1:0-2971 GCA_041172045.1 Verrucomicrobiota bacterium
GTTGAAATACGTTGCGTGGATCTTTTGTTTTAAATCCGCGAGCCGCTGGCCATAGAGCGCCACTTCATCGGGTTTGTTCGGGATGCGGGCGATTTCGACAAAGCGGGCGAGGTTCATCGCATAGACGCAGTTGTTGAAATACCGTGCTTCCACCGAGTCGCCGCGTTCATTGCGCTGGCCCGGGGCCGCCCAAACGACTGCTAAGATTGCTAAGAAATTGCTTTTTAGGTGACGGCCGTTGAAAGAGCCGGTGGCCGGACCGGAGGCGGCAAAAAGGGGTGGGTGAGCCGAGGCCAGAAGCCCGGCAATCCCTGATAAACAAAGGAACATGGTGGATCGATTGAAACTTATTCGAGCACGAAACTGGCGGGTGCGTAGGCCTTGAGATCGATACCGAGCCTGCCGCCGGTGATTTGGATAGAATCAACGGATTTCTCCCCGCGAAGATTCACTGGCGTGGCGGTGTGGTATTTCGCGCCAACCGGAAGAGTGATGGTGAGGTCTCCGGAGATGCCGGCTTGTTCCCAAACGCGCAGGATCGTGCCGTCGCCGTCCGGGTTCGGGCCGAATGCGGTGACCAGCGTGCCCGGGCGCGATACGGCAACGCCCGCCTGGGTGGTCGGGAGTTTTCCGCTGTGGGTGACCGTGGGCTTGAGCGCGATCAGTGGCACGCGGGCTTCCCATGACTTCACTGTCAGATCCTGAACGGTCGGCGTGTCTTTGGCGGTCGGCCAGAAACGGACGCGTTCGCTCCATGATCCGTCCTGCCAGAGTGGGAAGTTGGTGTTCCACATGTTGTTGTAGAGATTGACGAAAACGGAGGGTTTTTTCGGCATGAAATCCATGTCCCACCGCCAGAGTCCGGGGCGGTCCATGCTGACGAGTGGTGAATCGATCGGGCAGATGGAGGCTCCGGCGCCATCACTGCCGGTCATGGAGACTCCGGAGGTAACGGCCATCAGATAACGGTTCGTTCCCGGAATGATATCCGTGGCCGGATTGATCGGGCCGCCGGGACGTCCGACGGTGAAGGTCGGTTGTTCAATGGCGAAGGGAAAGCAGAGCCATCCTCCTTCCGGGTGCTTGTCCGCGGTTTTATCGGTGACGCTCCATTCGACATCGACGAACGCGTCATGGCGCGGGAAGGTGAAAGTCATGGCATGGGCCTTGCCGAGTCCTTTGGTGTCACCGGCGGATAGGGTCACGATGTCCGCGGCACCGGACTTGGAAACCATGATCTTCCAGTGATCCGGCGTGCGGGCGAGGTAGGGAACCTTTTGGGCGTCGGGCATGCCGGGTTTGCCGATGTCGTTGAGTCCCCAACGGTCCTGGATCCGGCTGTATTTGTGGAAGAAGCGCTGATAGACCTCGTTGGTGCTGAACCGCTCGTGAAGGAACTGGCCGAGCGCGTAGGGCGAGGTTTTGTCAGCCAGCTCGCGGCCTGTGGACTTTTCCACCAGGGAGGAGATGCCACCGCGTGTCAGATCGAATATGGCGGTGAAATGAGCGGTTTCAACGGTGGTTTCGCCGGGAGCGTCGGAGCGTTCGGCGGCTTCGGGCTTCTCCGGGATGACTTTATACCCGCAGGGCGGCACATTGTGGGCGAACCTCGGTTTGCCATGGATCGTCACCATGCCGGAGCGCGGCCATGGGAGCGGGTTGTAGATGATGTTTTCACCGGGCTTGGTGGTGACATTTCCGGCGAGCAGAGCACGGCGGGCATCCAACTCGCGGTTGACGATGGATTCGGTTTTGCGGATGTAATTGCGGTGGTCGTCGTAGGACTGGAGCCACTTGCGTTTGCTGCCGCGAGGGAGTTTGGTGTAATCTCCATTGGCAGGGACGGGTTCGCTTTCCATCTCGGTGAGCCATTTCTTCCAGTCATCGCCATAGAGCGTGCGCGGGCCGTATTCGGCATTCATGCCCCACGTGTGCTCGCCATAGAGCAAGCTGTTTTCATAGGAATCGGCAAGTGGACCGGCGAGCGGAGTGCTGGGGACGCCCCAGATGCGGAGCTGGGTATCGAGGGTTTCCAACGCGGGTTGCAGAGGGCGGATGTTGCGGGCGATCTTGCTGGTCTGCGGCATTGCCATGAGTCCGTGAATCCAGGTGTCCGGCATGTCACCGCGGACCACCGGGAGTTCGGGGTTCTCCGCGATGATCGCTTGCGCGAATTGATCCAAGCCGCAGAAGTGGACTCTGACTCCGGGCATCGTGCTTGCGTAATGCTTGCGCCATCCTTCCACTTCGTCGGCTGTGGGCGGTCCGTGGTTGTCGCCTTTCATGACCATGGCGAGATAATGTTTCGACGGCCAGTCAGCCGGTGGATTGAGGCCGCTGCCGTAGTCGTGGGTGTAGGCTGATAGAACGCGCGAACCATCGGGTCCTTGCCACCAGAAAAGCTGCGGGACGCGCGGATACTGGCTGGCGGCGTTGCATCCCATGTGCAGGAACCTGATGCCGGCGTGAGCCAGCAGGGTTGGGATCACCCAGGAATGGCTGGGAACATCCGACATCTTGGCGGCCAACGGAAGCGGATGCCCGTATGTGCGGGCGGCGGCGCTGGAGAATCCCAAGCCGCGCACGAGGTCCTCGTGATCGAGGGATTCCGTGTGAAGGGTGAAAGGCAGCGCATGGGCGGTTAGAGTGCCTTCGGCAACCGCCTTCTCGATGCGCTCGCGACGTTCCGGTGTTTGTTCGGGGCCGAGTATCTGCTTCATCAGCGGCCAACCGGGCATGGTCCAGACAAACTGTTGCGCCTTCGGCAAACTGCGGTTCTTTTCGATGATAGCCAGGGAGCCATCCATCATCTCCGTGCGGTAGCGGTGGAAGACATTCCCGGCGAGATCGGTGAATCCCAGGTCGAAGTGGCTTTTGACCACCACATAAACGTCGGTGACCTGCACCGGCGGCGCGGACAAAACCACAGAAGCGGTCGCCAGCATGACGGCGAGGGTGGTGAGGACTGGAG
>JBEDKU010000202.1:0-6766 GCA_041172045.1 Verrucomicrobiota bacterium
GGGCAAGGGCTCGATCAGCGAAGCGGCGGACAGGCACAAGGCGTGGTTTGGCTTCCGGCCGGTCCATCCCGGTGACGGCGAATGGGCGTGGGACGGGGAGGAGATGAGCAGCACCCGTTACGGCACGGGCGGGCGGTCCACCCAGCCAGACCATTCAGTCGGTAGCCGGGACTTCGGCATCCTGCGCGTGGTTGATGGCGGCGAGGTCGGCATGCGGTTCGAGGACGACGGCCTTCGCACCACCCTGCGCTGGCGGCTGAGGGCCGTGGCGAAGTGACCCGGGCGGCCCGGCGGTTTGATCAATCCGGAAGGTAGGGTTTAGCCCCATTGCCAATCCGACCGGGCAGATGGTTTTCTCCGTGATGGCAAGCGCTCGGATCACGGGCTGTTGAGATTCAAATCTCCCGCTTGGGCGACATTCCAAACAATCACTGATCATGGACCATTCCACGAATTCCAATGTCATCATCGGCTCGAAACTCGCTCTGGCGATGTCCACGGTGATCGGATCTCCCGTCCGCCCACGCTTCGCCACCCCATCCGACAGGAAGCGCGTGGAGTTTGCGAAGATGGACCGGCGCTGTGAGGCGCTTAAGATCAGAAGCCTGAAATTGCTCGCGGGGATGAAGGCGGAGGACATCCATATCGCGTCGGAGGCTGCCTGCATGAGAAGCTCCGCGGACCGCGAAGCGACCAAGCGTATTGGGAGGATGTTAGCAAGAATGGTGGATCAACAGTCCGCGTTTCATTCCAAAATGGAAAAGTTGCTCGACGCGATGCTGCTGCAAATCCGGAGCGACAAGGATTCCAACTCTTAGGAAGTGGCACACGAAGAGACATGGAGTGTGGGCGGAATCCCCGACAGCCACTCATTCGACTACGATGTCGCCGTCATCGGCGGTGGCAGTGCCGGATACGCGGCGGCGTCGACGGCCAGCGCCGCCGGGCTGCGCACGGTGGTGATCGACGGCGGAGCGGAAGTGGGAGGCTTGTGCATCCTGCGCGGCTGCATGCCCACGAAATCACTGCTTTACGCCGCGGAGGCCATGCACTTCGCCGGGAAGTTGCAAACCTGGGGGATCCTCGCCGGGAACGTCGGCTTTGACTTCGGGCATGTGATGGCCCGGAAGAACGCGTTTATCGAAGACCTGGCGACCAGCCGCCGCGAGGAACTTACCGCCGGGACATTCAAGTTCCTCCGGGGACGCGCCCGATTTGTTGATCCGCACACGGTCGAGTTGGAGGGCCATGGTCCGCTCACCTCCGCGAGTTTTGTGATCACGACCGGCTCGTCAGTCGCGCCTCCTCCCGTGCCGGGATTTGACGAAGCCGGTTATCTAACCAGCGACGACGCGCTGGAGATGACCCGGTTGCCGGAGTCGCTGGTCATTCTTGGAGGCGGGGCCGTGGCGGTGGAGTTCGCCCAGTTCTTCGCGCGGTTCGGTGTGCGCGTGACGCTCCTCCAGCGCAGCGGGCATCTCTTGAGTGGCTTCGATATGGATGTCGCGGAGGAATTGGAAAAAGTCTTCCGCCAGGAGGGCATTGAGGTTTTCACGAATACGAATATCACCGGCGTGCAGCACGGGGACCACGGCAAGACGGTGTCGTTTGAACACGAAGGGCAGGCGCTGTCCGTCTCAGCAGAGGAGATCCTGCTGGCCATCGGTCGCGATCCTAATACCGCGTCGCTGGACCTCGACAAGGCGGGCGTCGCCACCGAACACGGCCGCATCGTGGCGGACGAGTGCTTGCGGACCAGCACGCCGCATATTTATGCCGCCGGGGACTGCACCGGGCCTCATGCCATCGTCCACCTCGCCGTGAGACAGGGGGAGATCGCCGCCCATAACATCGCGCATCCGGGGTCCATGCGGAAAATGGACGACCGGCTGACGCTCGCGGTGATTTTCACCGATCCGCAGGTGGCTCAGGTCGGCCTGACCGAAAAAGCAGCGGCCAAGCTCGGCATTCCCTATCTCGTCGCTTGTTACCCGTTCAGCGAACTCGGGAAGTCCGTCATCATGGATGCCATGAACGGCCATGTGAAGTTGCTCGCCGATCCCGTGTCGGGCGAAATCCTCGGCGGTGCGTGCGTTGGTCCGCTCGGTGGCGAGCTGATCCATGAAATCGTCGTGGCCATGGCGAAGCGGATGACGGTCCACGAGTTCGCCGCCCTGCCACACTATCATCCCACCCTGGCGGAAATCTGGACCTATCCGGCTGAAGAACTGGCGGGGCGGATCACTCCGCGGGAGTAGGGATACACCCCATGGGAAGACGCCGGGGATCGGTTAAGTTGTTTCACCATGAAAACTTTGTTCACATCGGAAGTCATCTCCAAGGGCGCGCGTTCCGGCACCCTCCATGCTCCAGACGGATTGCTGGACGTCACCTTGGGGAATCCCCTTGAGGAAGGCATCGAGACGCGCGGACCGAATCCAGAAACCCTTTTCGCCGGCGCCTACTCCGCCTGCTATCATGGAGCCGTGATCAACGCGGCGGAAAGGCTTTTAATCCCGATCACCGACTCCACGGTGCGCGCCTTGGTCAGCCTGATCGAGGAGGACAACGGCGGCTACCGGCTTGAGGTGGAATTGCACGCGCTGCTTCCGGGTGTTGATGCGGAAGATGCCATGAAGATCATGGCGGAAGCCCATGTGACTTGTCCTTACTCCAAGGCCCTCCGTGGCGATAATGCGGTCTCCTTGGTCGTCGATTGAACTTTCCTGTCTAACGAATTAATGAAACCGGAACCTATCGAACCTGAGAAGCAGCTCAGCAAGGATTTGAAAACCTTTGCCAAGCTCCCGGAGAAAACCAAAGAACTGCATCATCTCGCCGATCAGGCGGAAAAGGAGACCGGCACGAACCGTGCTGCGCTGGATCGGTTGATCCAGACCAAATCGAAAAGGAAATAGCTCGGCGGATTTCAAGAGTGGACGCCATCCGACGACTCCCCGCAGGTGCAGTCCAGTCATCCGTGTTTGCTGCAGGTCCGGCAGCTGCGGGAGAGTGCCTCGCGCAGGTGTTTGCGGGCACGGTGGAGGCGCACGGTGAGATTGTTCCGGGTGAGGCCGAGCTCGGAGGCGACATGGCCGGCGTCCTCGCCCTCCAGGTCGATGCGCTGGAGCAACTCCCGATAGGTCTCCGGCACCGCGGGCATCAGGCGCTTGAAACATTGGCAAAGCACCCGCACGTCGTTTTCACCGGGCGTCTCCGGAAGCTCCTGTTCGAAGCGGTCCATCGCGCGTTTGCGCGCGGCCTCGCGACGATAAAGATCGATGATGGAGCGGCGCAGGATCCGGTAGAACCAGGTTACGGTGTCATCCCCGGCGGCTGGCTGATTCGCTGATACCAGTGCTTTCACCAGGCTTTCCCGCATCACATCCTCCGCCAGCTCCGGGCTTCCCAGACGGCTGCGGGCGAATGCCACGAAGGTCCGCTGGTTTTCGAGCAACGATTCCTCGACGCGCTTCATGGCCCGGAGGCCAAACGCGACCGGGTGGTGTCGTAAAGTCGCGACAACCGCGCGGATCGAACATACACTGTAATGAGTCCGCCACGGGTGCGTTTGCCCGGATGTATGAAGACATTGACCCATCAACCGGGCTCTGCGGAGCCGACGAAAGCCAACACCATGACCCAGGACCCCATTTGTGGAATGACGGTGGACGAGACCACCGCCATCAGCGCGACCCGCGACGGCGAGACCGCTTATTTTTGCAGCGAACACTGCCGGGAGAAATTCCTTTCACAGGCCGCTCCATCGCCCGCGGCGGGTAGCTGTTGCGGCGGAAAGCCAAAGGCGCCGGCGCCACCGTCCTGTTGCGGCGGGAAATCCCACGAGCACGCCGCGGTGACTCCCGCGGCGACCGCCAAATATTTCTGCCCGATGTGTGCGGGCGTGGAGTCGGAAAGGCCCGGCGATTGCCCGAAGTGCGGCATGGCGCTTGAGCGGAACCCCGCCTGGAAATCCACCGCCAAAACGATTTACACCTGCCCCATGCACCCCGAGGTGAGGCAGGATCATCCCGGCGACTGCCCGAAGTGCGGCATGGCGCTGGAACCGGAAGCCGCCGCTGCCGATGATGAGGAAAACGGCGAGCTGGTCGATATGACGCGGCGCTTGTGGGTCTCGGCTGCGTTCACCTTGCCCGTGTTTCTGCTCGCAATGGCTCATTTCATCCCGGGGCTCGGCGCGCAGTCGTGGGTGATGGGGGATGCCTCGCGCTGGATCCAGTTCCTTCTCACTTCGCCGGTCGTGCTTTGGGCCGGCTGGCCGTTTTTCCGCCGGGGCTGGCGCTCGCTGCTGAGCAGGCACTTGAATATGTTCACGCTCATCGCCATCGGCGTCGGTGCGGCCTATGGGTTCAGCGTCGTGGCCATGCTCGCGCCCGGGTTGTTTCCCCACACCATGCGGCACGGCGGACACGTCGCCATCTACTTCGAGGCCGCCGCGGTGATCATCGTGCTGGTGATCCTCGGCCAGGTACTCGAACTCCGCGCCCGCAGCCGCACCGGTAGCGCCATCAAGGCCCTGCTCAATCTGGCACCACCCACCGCCCGCGTGATCGCTCCGGCCGGCGACAATGTCGTGCCGCTGGATCAAGTGAAAGTCGGCGACCTGCTGCGCGTGGTCCCCGGCGACAAGGTGCCGGTTGACGGCGTGTTAGTGGAAGGTCACTCCAACGTGGAGGAATCCATGATCACCGGCGAGCCGCTGCCAGTGGAGAAAGCCACGGGCGATCCCGTCACCGCCGGCACCGTCAACGGCTCCGGCAGCTTTGTCATGCGCGCCGAGCGGGTGGGGGACGACACCCTGCTAGGTCAAATCGTGAACATGGTCGCGGAAGCCCAGCGCAGCCGCGCGCCCATCCAGGGACTCGCCGACCGCGTCGCCGGGATCTTCGTACCCGCCGTGTTAGTTGTTTCCGTGCTCACATTCATTCTCTGGATGTGGCTCGGGCCTGAGCCGAAACTCGCCTACGCCATCGTCAACGCGGTGGCCGTGCTGATCATCGCCTGCCCGTGCGCCCTCGGTCTCGCCACGCCCATGTCCATCATGGTCGGCATCGGCCGCGGCGCGCAGGAAGGGGTGCTGGTGAAAAACGCCGAAGCGCTCGAACGCCTCGAAAAAATCACCACCCTCGTCGTCGATAAAACCGGCACGCTCACCGAGGGCAAGCCCAAGCTCATCGATGTCCTGCCAGCCGATGGTCTTGCTCCTAACGATTTCCTGCGCCTCGCGGCCTCGCTGGAGCAAAACAGCGAGCACCCGCTCGCCGCCGCCATCGTTCAGGGCGCGAAGGAGCTGGAAATCCCACTTGAAGCGGTCAGCGGATTCCGCTCGGTCACCGGTGGCGGGGTGGTTGGCACTGTCACCGGGCGCGCCGTGATGATCGGCAAGCCGGACTTCCTCAAAAACGAATCCATCACCGGCACGGAGTCGCTGGAAGCCGCCGCCGTGAAGCTCCAGGAAGAAGGAAAAACCGCCATGTTTGTCGCCATCGACGGAAAACCGGCGGGCATCCTCGCCGTCGCGGACCCGATCAAAGCCACCTCCGCCCGGGCGATCGAGGAGCTCCATGAGCTCGGCATCAAACTTGTCATGCTCACCGGCGACAACCGCCGCACCGCCGCCGCCGTTGCGAAACAACTCGGCCTCGACGACGTGAAGGCGGAAATCGAACCCGCGGGGAAAGTCGATCACATCAAAAAACTCCGCGCGGAAGGCAACCACGTCGCCATGGCCGGTGACGGCGTCAACGACGCCCCCGCCCTCAGCGAGGCGGAAGTCGGCATCGCGATGGGCACCGGCACGGACGTGGCCATGGAGAGCGCCGGCATCACGCTGGTTAGGGGCGACCTCCGGGGCATCGCCCAGGCCATTCGTCTCAGCCGCGCGACCATGCGCAACATCCGGCAAAACCTGTTTTTCGCCTTTCTCTACAACGCCCTCGGCATTCCGGTCGCCGCGGGTCTGCTCTATCCATTTTTCGGCCTGCTGCTCAGCCCCATCCTCGCCGGAGCCGCCATGAGCCTCAGCTCCGTCTCGGTCATCACCAACGCCCTGCGCCTGCGGAATGTGAAGCTGTGATTTGAAAACGGATTTGCCACGCTGCGCGGGAATTGCTATTCTAGGCCCTGTAATTTGCACTGGGTGGACATTGGGTCGGCATCGTGTTCGCTGAAGGTCTGAATAGCCGAGTTACCAAGGTCCCATGACTTTGGTGGTGCGGAACCCACAAGCCCCATGAGTCATCCCTATCTACCGGTTCTGGTTTTTTTTGGAGTGGCGCTTGCGGTGCCCATCGGATCGCTGACGCTCGCCCGTGTGTGGATGCATTTCTTCACGCCGCTCAAGCCCGGCAAGGAAAAGGACGCGCTCTACGAATGCGGGGTGAACCCGCTCGCGGAACGTCAGACGCGCTTTCATTCGCAATACTATCTATTCGGACTGTTGTTTCTCTTGTTCGATGTGGAGACCGTTTTCCTGCTGCCGTTCGCCGTGGCCTTCCTCAAGCTGTCAGTCGGCGCGTTTCTGGTAGCGATGCTGTTTTTGCTCCTGCTGGCCGAGGGCTTGCTCTGGGCTTGGAGCAAAGGCATGTTGAACTGGCACGGCACCGCCAAACCCAACTTCACCACCCATGGCGACTGATCAAAAGCTGATGGAAGATCTGAAGTCGCAGGGAGTGCATGTCACTTCCTTCGAACAGTTGATCAACTGGGGCCGCTCCAGCTCGCTCTGGCCGCTTCAGTTCGGGCT
>JBEDKU010000203.1:0-4287 GCA_041172045.1 Verrucomicrobiota bacterium
TTGGAAAAACATCGGACCCAGGAATCCTGCAACGCCTGCCATCGCAACATCGATCCTCCGGGCTTCGCGCTGGAGAGCTTCGACGTGATGGGCGCGTGGCGCGACCGCTATCGTTCGCTCGGCGAAGGCGAGCCGGTGGCGGGAGTCGGCCACAATGCGCAGGCGTTCAATTTCCGGCTCGGGCCGGTCGTGGATGCGAGCGGACAAATGCCGGGTGGGCCGCCGTTCGCGGATATGAAACAACTCCGCGGTTATCTGCTGCAGGACCCCGCGCAACTCGCCACCAATCTTGTCAAACAGCTCTCGGTTTACGCCACCGGGGCACCCGTCGGGTTTTCGGACCGCCCGCTGGTCGAGGGTATCGTCGAGCGTTCGAAAGCGAGTGGCTACGGCGTGCGAACCCTCGTCCACGCGCTCGTCCAGAGCGATCTCTTCCTCAATAAATAATCCGCCATGAGCCTCACTGGTTGCCATATCTCCACCAAACGCGCGATTCCACGCCGGCAGTTCCTGCGCGGCTGCGGCATCGCCCTGTCACTGCCCCTGCTCGACGCGATGACCTCCGCTTTTGCAGCGCCAGCGACTGAAAAAAAGGACAAACCCCGGAGGATGCTCGGCATTTGCAACAACCTCGGCCTGCTCCCGGATCAGTTTTTCCCGACTGGTGCGGGCCGCGCTTACCAGGCATCGCCGTATTTGGAAATCCTCCGCGAGCATCGCAACGACCTCACCGTTTTCAGCGGTGTTTCCCATCCGGACGTAGATGGCGGCCACCCGGCCGACATCTGCTTCCTGACGGCCGCGCCGCATCCCGGCCGGGGCGGGTTCCGCAACTCGATCTCGCTCGATCAAGCCATGGCAGAAAACATCGGTCACCTCACGCGCCACCAGTCGCTTTGCCTGGGAGTGAACGTGCAGCAGGGAAAACGCAGCCTTTCGTGGACCGGATCCGGCGTGCTGATTCCCTGCGAGGAACGCGCTTCGGAAGTCTATCGCCAGCTTTTCCTGCAAGGCTCGAAGGATGAAATGGAAAGGCAAGTCCGCAAGCTCGCGCTTGGCGAGAGCATTCTGGACACCGTCGCCGGACAGGCGAAGGACCTCCAGCGCAGCCTCGGCGAGCGCGACCGCGAGCGGGTGGACCAATATTTCACCAGTGTCCGCGAATTGGAAAAACGCATGAGCATGTCGCGCGACTGGGAGCGCAAACCGAAGCCGGTGGTCAAGTCGGTGATGCCGGTCGATCCAAAGAGCCCGCGCGAATACATGCACAAGGTAAAGCTGATGTACGACATGGCGCGGCTCGCTTTCGAGACGGATTCCACGCGCTGCATCACCCTGCTGCTGGACAGTATCAGCTCGCCCGCCATCGAGGTGGACGGCGTGAAGATCACCGACGGCTATCACAACCTTTCCCATCACGGGAAAACCGAGAACAAGCTCGCGCAGCTCAAGGCGATCGACGAATCCCACATGAAGCTGCTAGGCGGGCTCTTTTCCGATCTGAAATCGGTCAAGGAGGACGGCGAGCCACTGCTCGACCGGACGATGATCGTTTACGGCTCGAACCTCGGCAACGCCAACACCCATGCCACCACCAACCTGCCGGTCATCTTCGCAGGCGGCGGCTTCAAGCACGGCCAACACCTTGCCTTCGACACGGCCCACAACTATCCGCTGCCGAATCTCTATGTCTCGATGTTGCAGCGCATGGGCATCGAGTCCGATAAATTCGCGTCCTCCACCGGCACCATGCGCGGGCTGGAAAGCACTTGAAACCCAAGCCTCAAAAAACCATGAGACGACTTCTCCCATTGGCCTTGGCCGCCGCGGCCTGCCTGCCTTCGCCCGCCCAACCCGCCGCCGATGCGCCGCGACCCGCGCCGCTGGTTTCCCCTGAAATCCATCCGGACCGCACAGTCACTTTCCGGCTCAAGGCTCCGGCCGCGACCGTGGTGAACGTGTGGGGCGACTGGGATGGCAAGGGGCATGAACTGACCAAGGACGCCGCCGGCATCTGGAGCATCACCCTCGGCCCGCTCCCGCCTAACCTCTACGCATATTCCTTTAAGCTGGACGGACTCACCCTAGCCGACCCGCAGAATGCCCGGCTCAAGCCGATGCGTCAGCCTAACAATAGTGTTCTGCTGGTCCCCGGCGACGCCCCGGTCCCGCTCAACCACCTCGCAGGCGTGGCCCACGGCACGGTGCATTTGCACGACTACGATTCCAAAGCGTTAGGCGTCGGCCGCCGGCTGCGGGTTTACACGCCGCCGGGTTATGAGGCCGCCGCCGAGACGCGGTTTCCGGTGCTCTATCTACTGCACGGTTCCGGCGACAATGAGTCCACTTGGACCGAATTCGGTCGCGTCAATGTCATCCTCGACAACCTCATCGCCGCGGGAAAGGCCCGTCCGATGATCCTGGTCATGACTGACGGCCACGCCTCCAGCACCGGCGCCCCGGAAGCCCGTCAGAAAAACGCCTCGGACTTCGAACGCGACTTGCTTGGAGATGTGATGCCGCTCGTTGAGTTCATCTATCGGACCCGGGCCGGGCGCGAGAGCCGGGCGATCGCCGGACTTTCGATGGGCGGAAACCAGTCCCTGTTGATCGGCCTGAATCACCGCGAGCGGTTCGCTTGGGTCGGCGGCATGAGCAGTGCCATCCGCAACCCGGAGCAGCCGCTCGCTTCGTTCTGGGCGGATCCGGTATCCGCGGAGTTTCCGATGCGCTTGCTTTGGCTGCGGATTGGCCGCGACGATTTCCTGATCCATGAAAACCGCCGGTTAAACGAACTGCTGGAGGAGAAAAAGATCCCGCATGATTACGCGGAATCCGACGGCGGCCACACCTGGCCGAACTGGCGCGCCTATTTCACCGAACTCGCGCCGCGATTGTTCACCGAAGGCTAATGAATCATCCACGAAGACGCCCCGGATCCGGGTGCCATGCCGATTTCCCATAAACCATGAAAACCCAACTCATCATTAATTCGCTCCTCCTCGCGCTAACCCCACTGTCACACGCCGAACCGCTGCGGCTCACCCGCGCCGACTACGCCGACCGTGCGCACGCCGCATGGATCGCCCAGATGGCGGCCGTGTTCATCGGGTTTCCCTTCGAGCATCATACCGCCTCGGTCGAGTGGCAGTCGGAATACCCGCAGCCCTATCCGACCGCCACGCCGGACGATGATTGGTACTACGAAATGAGCGCGCTGCGCGGCTTCGAGAAATACGGCACGGAAATGACGGTCCAACAGCTCGGCGAGCAGTGGCGTGTGGACGCCTGCGGCACTTGGGGGGCGAGCAAGGAAGCGCGGCTGAACATGGCCCGCGGCATCGCGCCGCCGGACTGCGGGCACCCGAGTCACAACCGCTCGTGGTGGACGATCGGGCCGCAGTTCAGCGCGGAAATCTACGGACTCGTCGCACCCGGTCGGCCGAATCTCGCGGCGCAACTCGCGCGCGAGTTCGGCCACATCAATGGCTATGCCGAAGGCGTGGACGGCGCGATGTTCGTCGCCGGGGCTGTCAGTCTGGGCTTCGTCGAGAGCGATCCGCGAGAGGTTGTTAGGAAAGCCGCCGCGCTCATCCATCCGGATTCGCCTTACCGCCAGTGTTTGGACGAAATCATCGCGCTGGCGGACGCGGGCAAGAGCGTCGCGGAAATCGAGCGCCGCGTCATCGGCCGCTGGGCGGCGGAATATCCGGGAACTAACAATGCCGTGGCCAGTGGCGGTTTGGTGGCACTTGCCCTGTGGTTTGGCGAAGGGGATTTCCTGAAAACCGTGAACCTCGCCTGCAGCGCGTCTGACTTCACCGATGCCGATTGTACTGCCGCCGGTGCCGCCGCGGTCATCGGCGCGATGCACGGGCTGAAGGCCATTCCACGCAACCTGGTGGAGTCACTACACGACCGGGTGAAGGGCGACAAGATCGGCGACCTTCCGCTGCCGCCGGTGGACGAGAGTATTTCCGGACTCGGCCGGCGCAGCGCCGCTTTCGGGGAAAAACTGTTGCTCGCCCTCGGCTCGACGCTCGATGGCGAGACGCTCGTCATCGCTGCGGAATTGCCGCAGACCCAGCCGTTGGAGCGCTTCACCCTCGCTCATCTCACGAAATACTGGTCGCCCGGCTGGACGCTGGAACGTGCCGGCTTCGGCACCACCATCGGCGGCAAGAGCGGCTACGGCGGCACCTGGTTGTCCGACGGCGTGCTCACGACCTGGTCGCGCAGCGAAATGCGCGGTGTCGTCCTGATGAAAAAGCTCACGCTGCCGGTGGG
>JBEDKU010000204.1:0-8701 GCA_041172045.1 Verrucomicrobiota bacterium
TCTCAGTGATGGAAGTGCGCGACGCTTCCACCGGGACCACGCGCGAGTGGATTTCCGGCGTCTCGTCCAAGGCTCATGACCC
This sequence comes from Verrucomicrobiota bacterium, assembly GCA_041172045.1. GTDB lineage: Bacteria > Verrucomicrobiota > Verrucomicrobiia > Verrucomicrobiales > Akkermansiaceae > Luteolibacter. The sequence continues at coordinate 83 of JBEDKU010000204.1, forward strand.
GGTCGCACTGGTCGAGGATTCCGCGACCGGGAAGCGCTATCTCGCTTCACCCGGCCAGCGTTTCACGGCATCGGACGGCTCGGAATATCTGATTTCCGACGTGCGGCCCAATCAGATTGTCATTCAGGAGACCGCTACCGGTTCCGTTCAGACGATCCCCTTGCGCGGGCCGCGCGGTTGAGATAGCCTCCGCCACATGGAGTCCGAAACCATTATTGACCATAGCGAGCCAGTCCGCCAATTCTCCGTCCTGCTGCCCAACCGCGCCGGGGCGCTTGCCGCGATGGTGAAACTTTTGCGGTCACTGGGCATCGAGGTCATCGGCTTGAGTGTCCAGGACTCGCGGGACGCCACGGTGGCGCGGCTTGTGGTTTCTGACCCCGACGGCACCGAGCAGTTGTTCATGGAAAAAGGGATTCCCTACACCACCTGCGAGTTGATCGTGATCGCGATGCGCGAGTCCGGGCCGGGGCTGCTCCAGTGCCTCGACACCTTGATGATCGCGGAAACCAACATCGATTTCGCCTACGCGCTGATGCCGAGCCCGGAAGGGCGTTCGATGCTGGCAATGCACGTCGAGGACTACGAGTTTGCTGTGGCCGTGCTCCATCAGAGCGGCTTCAAGTTGATGTATCAGGAGGACCTCAGCCGGTGAGTTCTGGCCCATCCGTCCCATGGCTCGTCCGCATTTCCGAAGTCTTTGAAGGGTTTGCCGGAGACATTGTCGGAGGTCTGTCCGGGGAAATTTCCAAGAAGCTGGGCAGCGAGTATTATTTGATCCAAACCTCGGATCCGGCCGCGCTGCACCAGTCGGAGGCCACCAAGTTCGCCCGATGGAATCTGCCGGTCGAGCACGCCTGGCCTTGCAATCCGGAGAAAATGGAAGGTTTCGTGGAAAAGGCGGCCCAGGCGCTGGCCCGGAAATTCGGCGGGCGCGGTCCGCAGGCGATTTTCATCGGTCAGCTCGATCCCAGCGCCACTAACCGCTACTACAAAACCCTCGCCTCGAATCTGCGCGGCCGGACGCTTCAGCTGTTTTCCAAGCAGATCGCGGAATTCAAAGACGTCGAGGCACAGGACTGCGGTTTGCCGACTTTGTTCTGCCTCGTCGGCAAAGAAGGACTTTTCTGCGGCATGCAAAGCCCGAGGGCGTCCAACGGACTATTTCCCGGCGGCACCAAATACATCAGCCAGAACTCTCCGGACACCATCAGCCGCGCCGGCGCGAAGATCGCGGAGGCCCTTCATTACCTGTTGATGCACAAGGCACTGCCGCGCAAGGGCAGCCATTGGCTGGAACTTGGTGCCAGCCCCGGCGGCATGACCTCCGAGCTGCTCGCCAGAGGTTACACGGTGACCGCCATCGACCGCGCCCCGCTCGACAAGCGGCTCGACCGTCACGCCAACCTCACGTTCGGCCTGCTGGATGTGGCCGCCTTCAAGCCGAACGCGAGCATGCGCTACGATGCGATTTTATCGGACATGAATGGTGATCCCCGCGAATCTATCCGCCAAGTGGGTCGCTTGTCGCAAAACCTCACCCTTCGCGGACTCGTCATTTTCACCCTGAAAACCACCGGCATCTCCACATTTCAGGAAATCAACGAGCTATTCGAATCGGTCGTGGAGACGGCCGGTGACGCGGATCTGGCGCTGATCGCAAAGACGCACCTCACCTACAACCGCACCGAGCTCACCCTGTTTTTCGAATCGCGTTCATCCGCTTCGGTCCCGGAGTGACCCGTTGGGCGCGTTTCAAGCGCCCGGTTTCTCCCGCTTGACTCGGATTCGGGGATGTGGATGGTGGTCCGTGATGAAACGAATTTTGAAATGGTCCGCGCTCGCCGCATTGGTGATTTCCCTGAGTTCATGCGGGATTCCCGGCGCGTTGGGGCGGTCCGCCGGCACCCTGGTGAATGCCGCGGGTGGCCTCGTCGGCCCGGCCATGGCGATGGGAGCCCTATAGACCGGCTTTCCTCAACGTCCGGCTGCCATCTTCCTCCACGTTGAATTGCAGCCAGGTGGTGTCCGGCGGGAATAGTTCCGGAAACCGGTCACCCCACTCCGCGAGGATCACGCCGTTCTGCTCCAGTAGCTCGTCCCATCCCAGCGCGATCAACTCATCCGCCGAGCCGAGCCGGTAGAAATCCAGGTGAAACACCGGCAGGCGTCCGCCCGGGTATTCGTGGATCAGGCCGAATGTCGGGCTCGTCACCTCGGCCGGCGAACCGATTCCCGCGACAAAACCCTTCGTCCAGTGGGTTTTGCCCGCACCCAGTCCGCCCACCAGGGCGATCACCGCGCCCTCCGTCGCCAAGGCCGCCGCCTCGCGTCCCAGGACCTCCATCGCTTCAGGTGATTTCGCATGCCCTTCCATCCGCTCTTTCAAAAACCCAATCCACCGGGAAGTCGATTTTAAAAAACACGATCCCGTTTTCCTTGGGTTGATGGATTCTGAAATGTTTTCGATGAAAAGCTTCAGCTTTTCTTGCGGTTCCGGCGGAATGCTGCTAGGAGCAGTCATGGTTAGGAATATTTTCGCCGGATTTCTGATTTCATCCGCCCTCGCGACCGCCGCCGAACCCCAGTTGCTTTTCAATGGCAGGGACTTCGAGGGATGGACCTTCGACGTTCTTGATCCCGCCGTGAAACCGGAGGCCGTCTGGTCCGTTTCCGAGGGACTTCTCATTTGCAAAGGGCGTCCGCCGGGCGTCATTCGCACCTTGAAAGAGTATTCGAACTATGAACTCATCGTGGAATGGCGTTGGGCGCCTGATGCCAAGCCCGGAAACAGTGGTGTGCTCATCCACGCCTCCAAGCCGAGGGAAATGTTCGCCTGGCCGAAGTCAATCGAAGTCCAACTCGCCCACGAAAACGCCGGCGACTTCTGGACCATCGGCGAAACACTAACCGTCGCCGACAGTCAGCCCCAGGGACGACGCTGGTGGAAAAAGGGCGGCGACAGCGAAAATCCGCCCGGCGAATGGAACACCGCCCGCATCCGTTGCGAGGACCGGAACGTCAGTGTCTGGATCAACGGCAAACCGATGAACGAGGGAACCAAGCTCAGCGTGACCCGGGGAGCCATCTGCCTCCAAAGCGAGTTAGGCGCGGTGCATTTCCGGAAAGTCGTGCTAACTCCCATCAAGTGACCCAGCCGATAGAGCGTGGAATCCGTTCTGAGGCGGCCCCTGAAACCCACCTCATTACCCTGGCGAAGCGTGGGTTCATGATCCGGTGAGCAGCCTTCCAAGCGATTTTCGCATGGTCATGGATGGAGTCTCGCCTTCCGGCCCCCAGTTGAGAATTCTTCTGCCGGTGAGTTTGAAAAATCCAGCATGCCCGTGGTTGCCCGAAGTCGGGGAGATCCTCGATTTCTCCATCACCCGCCGCCACGGCGGTGAAAAAGGCGCGGAGTTCTATCTGGACGCGCTGCGTTACGCCCAATCCCAATGGTGCGCTGGCAAACCCGCCCAGGCGATTCTCCAGCTCAACAAAGCCTGGATGGCTGACCTCCCGGCGGATGAACCGGTCTTCAAAATTTTCCCGTCGCCCTACCGCGCTCTCATCTGGATCCTCGAAACCGCTTGCACCGGTGACTGCGGTTATCTCGGAAATCCCGTCCGCCATTTCCAACACCTCGCCAGCCGGATGAGCGGGCCTCGCGCGCAAATCCGGTCGTGGCGTGCCTGGCTTTGCTTTCACCTCGCCGAAAAAATCCTCAACCCTGCGGAATACCCGCGGGATGGCGAACAAATCGCCCGCGAAGGACTGTGGATCCCGAGTTTCCAGCAGGCGCTACAGGGCGCCGAAGCGCCGGTGGCGGCGTTGGTATTCCTGCACCGATTCGAACAGATCTCCCTGGCGGAAATCCGGCCAGAACTTTTTCACGATGACGATCTCGGCGTAGCTGATCTGCCAGAGCAGGAAATTGGAGACGCGCATCTCGCCGGACGTGCGGACGAGCAGATCCGGATCGGGGATGCCGGCGGTCTGCAGGCGGGAGGCGAACAGCTCGGCGTCGATGTCGGAGGGTGAAATTTTCCCTTCAACCGCATCGGTCGCGAGCGAGCGGGCGGCGGTGACGATTTCCTCGCGGCCGCCGTAGGACAGGGCGAGCACCAGCGTCATCGTGGTATTATTGGCGGTGCGGGCCTTGATCCGCTCGATCAGTGCCCGGGTTTTCACCGGAAGCCGGTCGAGCTGACCGATAGCGAGCAGCCGGACGTTCTGGCGGTCCAGATCCTTGGCTTTTTCGTCGAGAAAACGGTCCAGCAGGCCCATCAGAGCGCCAACCTCGGTGGCCGGGCGGCTCCAGTTTTCCGAGGAAAACGCATACAGCGTCAGGTATTCCACACCCAGTTCGATGCACGCTTCCATCACTTCCCGCACCGATTCCGCGCCGGCGCGGTGGCCTTCCAGGCGCGGGAAACCGCGTTCCTTGGCCCAGCGGCCGTTGCCATCCATGATGATGGCGACGTGGCGGGGTATTTCAGGATGAGTGGCCATGGAGGCGGGCTGGGCGGCGGGCGATGGAGGAAAAATGAATTTCACGGATCGATGATTCTCCCGTCTGGATGAAGGACAGATCGTGGTTGTGTGAAAAATCCCGGAAATCAGACCACCAACGTTTGCACCCGGTCCGGCCCGACCCCGACGAACGCGATCGGCGCGTCGCAAAGCTCGGATAGACGTGCCAGATAGGCCTTCGCCTGTGGCGGAAGCTGTTCGAATTCCGTGCAAGCCGTCGTGTCCGACTTCCAGCCCGGCAGCGTTTCATAGACCGGCACCGCGCGGTCCCACGCCTTGCGGTCGGCGGGAGGGAGCGTGTGGATCGTGCCGTCGATGTCGTAGCCGGAGCAGATTTGCAGCGTCTCGTATTCGTCGAGGCCATCGACGTTGGTCACTGCTAGACCCGTCACGCCGTTCACCATGCAGGCGAAGCGGAGCAACACGGTGTCCAGCCAGCCGCAGCCGCGCGGGCGGCCGGAGACGACGCCGAATTCGCGGCCGAGGCCGTGGAGGTATTCGGATAACCCTTCATCGACGGTCGGGAAGGGACCGGAGCCAACGCGGGTGGTGTAGGCCTTGCAAACACCGATCACCCGCCCGATGGCGTTGGGGGGGAGTCCGGAGCCGGTGCAGGAGCCGCCGGAGGTGGTGTTGGACGAGGTGACAAACGGATAGGTGCCGTAGTCGATGTCGAGCAAGGTTCCCTGGGCGCCTTCAAACAGAATGGATTTTCCCGATTTCCAAGCGGCGTGGAGCACGGGAATCGTGTTGGTGACGTGCGGGCGAAGGCGGGCGAAGGCGGTGTAAATCTCCTTGAGCACTTCGTCCGCGGTGAACTGCGGCAAGTCGTATTTTCCCAGGATTTCGTTCACCTCGACGAGACGCCGGGTGACTTGTTCGCGGGTGAACTCCTCGTCCAACAGGTCGGCAATGCGGATGCCGCAGCGGTTCACCTTGTCCGAGTAAGTCGGGCCGATGCCGCGCTTGGTGGTGCCGATTTTCTGGTCGCCGAGGGCGATTTCGCGGGCGGCGTCCAGTTCCTTGTGGAAGGGGAAAACGACGTGGGCGCGATCCGAGATAAGCAGTTTTTCGGGAGTGACGGAGACTCCGAGCGCTTCGTTGCGCTCGATTTCCGCGACCAGGCCGGAAGGATCGACGACGACACCGTTGCCGATGATGTTGGTTTTCCCGTCCCAGATGATGCCGGATGGAAGCAGGTTTAAAATATAGCGCACGCCCTTGGCGATGACCGTGTGACCGGCGTTGTTTCCGCCTTGGCCGCGAACGACGATGTCCGCGCCTTCCGTGAGGTAATCGACGATCTTGCCTTTGCCTTCATCGCCCCATTGGAGGCCAACAATAATGGTATTCATGAAATTATTTGGACTGGTCGATCAGCGCGGCGAACTCCTCGAAGAAGTAGGCGGCGTCGTTCGGGCCGGGGGCGGCTTCCGGGTGGTATTGCACGCTGAAAACGGGGTGCTCGCGGTGGCGCATGCCTTCGACGGTGTTGTCGTTGAGGTTGAGGTGGGTCACCTCGATTTCCGGCGGCAGCGAATCCGGATCGACGGCGAATCCATGGTTCTGCGAGGTGATTGAGATTTTCCCGGTGCGCAGGTCCTTGACCGGCTGGTTGCCGCCGCGATGGCCGAATTTCAGCTTGAAAGTCGTGCCGCCGAAGGCGTGGGCGAGGATCTGGTTGCCGAGGCAGATGCCGAAAATCGGCAGCTTGCCGATGAGCGCGCCGATTTCCTCGTGGATGTAACCGAGCGCGGCCGGATCGCCCGGGCCGTTGGAGAGGAAGACGCCGTCGGGATTTTTCGCGAGGACTTCAGCGGCGGTGGTGCGGGAATTGACGACTTCGACCTCGAAACCGGCCTGGCGGAGGCGGCGGAGGATGTTGTATTTCAGGCCGAAATCATAGGCGACGATGCGGTGGCGCAGCGGCGGCAGCTCGAGGTGGTAGCCTTCTTTTTGCGCCATCACGTTCGGCAGCGTCCATTCGCGGGACTCCTCGGTCCACAGGTAGGATTCCGGCGTGGAAACTTCCTTCACGTAGTCCATGCCTTCCATCGAGGGCGATGCCTTGGCGGCGGCGATGGCTGCCTCGGCGTCCAGCTCGGTGGTGACGCAGGCGCGCATGGCTCCCAGCGAGCGGAGGTGCTTGGTGAGGGCGCGGGTATCGATGCCTTCGATGCCGAGAATGTTGTTTTCCAACAAATAGGCGGAAAGCGGCTGGCTGGAGCGCCAGTTCGACGGCACTTCGCAGAGCTCGCCGATGACAAACGCCCGGATGTGCGGTCCGGCGGACTCGGCGTCCTCCGGGTTGATCCCGTAATTCCCGATCTGCGGGTAGGTCATCGCGACGATTTGGCCACGATAGGAGGGATCCGTGATCACCTCCTGGTAGCCTGTCATCGAGGTGTTGAAACAAATTTCTCCGGTGGTGGTTCCGGTGGCTCCGAAGGCAGTTCCTTCGAAACAGCGTCCATCTTCAAGGGCTAGAATGGCAGTAATCGGCACGGCGGCGGCAAACTAGGCAGCCACTTCCGGCGATGCAAGCGAATGCTCATTCTCTTGCGCGGCTATCGATAAGAATCGTGACCGGGCCGTCGTTCAGGAGCGCCACTTTCATGTCCGCACCGAAAATCCCGCGGCCCACCGGCTTCCCGAGTTCCCCCTCCAAGGCGGCGCAGAATGCCTCGTAAAGCGGCTCGGAAATCCCCGGAACCGCCGATCGCAGGAATGACGGCCGGTTCCCTTTTTTCGTCGAGGCATGCAACGTGAACTGGCTCACCACGATCATCTCGCCCCCCTCCTCGACCACGGAACGGTTCATTTTCCCCTCGTCGTCGGCGAAAATCCGCAGCCGCGCGACCTTGCCGCTGAGCCAGATGACGTCTTCCGACGTATCACCTTCCTCCACGCCGAGCAGGATCAGCAGCCCGGATTGGATTCGGGAAACGGTCGTGCCGTCGATTTCGACGGACGCCTCCAGGACGCGTTGGATCACGGCTCGCATGTCGCGGCAGGAGTATGCCACCCGACCACGGATTTCCACCTCCGTTTCCGAAATGCGCCCCCGCCTCAGAGCGGGTTCTTTTCCAAAAAGGTCACGAGGTCCGCCGGCTCCGCGCGCTTGCGGTAATCCGCTTCCAAGAAAGCCCAGCGGATCACGCCCTTGCGATCGATGATGTAAGTCGCTGCCAGCGGCAGCGTGCCGTCGCCCGCGGTGGCGCCGTTGAATTCCGTGAGGTTGAAATTCTTCTTATAGATTTCGCGCACTTCCGGAGTGAGGTCGAAGGCGATGCCGAATTTCCGGGCGACCGCGTGATCCTTGTCCGTCAGCACTTGGAAGGTGAGCTTGTTCGTTTCCCGCGTGGTCAGCGATTTGTCCGGCAGCTCCGGCGTCAGCGCGACCAATTGCGCCCCGGCCTTGCGGAAATCCGGCAGCTTTTTCTCCATCGCCGCCAGCGCGATGTTGCAATACGGGCACCAGCCGCCGCGATACCACGTCAGGATCACCGGCCCGTCCTTCAGCAAGGCGGATAGCGCGACCTCCTTGCCTTCCGCATTCATCAGTGTGAAATCCGGCGCCTTGTCCCCGACTTTCCGCGCGTCCTTGATCAATCCGGACGCCGCCACCGCCTCGATTCCCCGCGCATACGCGGCTTTCACCTCCGGCTTGGCGGTCGTGGCGGATTGCGCGGCGCGGGAATCCAGTTGCTCCTTCAAGGCAGGTTCGGCCGACCATGCCGGAGCCAGGGCGAGCAGCGAAATGGCGGCCAGTTTCAGGGAAGTTTGTGTCATCGCAAGGTGTGAGCCGCTGGATCCCGGCTTATTCCCGATATGACCCGCCGCCGGTTTTTTCCAGGCCCGCGCATTCTGGTCTTTGAATCGGCGGGGGCATGCGGACACTCGGCTCCAGTTGGATGACGCACCTCCCCGCATGGCTGGAAAGATACCGGACACTCCCGAGGTGCGTCCTGCTTTTTGTCGCGAGCCAGTTCCTTATCAACTTGATCAACTCCGCGCAATTTCTCCTGCTCAATCTCTTTTTGAAATCGCGCGGTCTCGATGATCCGGCGATCGCCGCGCTCAGTTCCC
>JBEDKU010000205.1:0-3401 GCA_041172045.1 Verrucomicrobiota bacterium
CACCGAGATGATCCGCCGCCTGCGGGACGAGTGGGGCATCCCCGCCAACTCGCTGCTCGGCGGTGCCACGCCCGACCCCGAACCATCCGCGCCGGCCCCCGGCGCGGATGGCGCGTACAATCCCGACAACTATCCACTGAAGCAGATGTACGGCCGCGGATATTTCCCGAAGTATGCCAACGACTGGAAAATCCACCGCAAGGATCCTGCCGGGCTCCTGCGGGACCTCTATCCGCGCGGCTCCGGCGTGCGGCGGGAACTGGCCCATTGCCGGCAAGGCCAGGGCGGCGGCGAAAACGCGAAGGCCAACCCGCACGCGCTGGATGCCTGGCAACACCGGGTGCTGGTGCGGGCGGCGGAAAAGAAGGACCTGCCCGCCTACGACCGCACGGCGCTGGACGGGAATTTCCTGCGCTGGCTGGCCGGCCTGAGCGTTCTGGCGGACGGGCCGCGGCTGGCCTGCGAGGCGCTGGAGGAGAAGGGCATCGCCGTGGTCATCGAGCCGCATCTCGATCAAACCTATCTGGACGGAGCCGCCCTGCTAGGCACCGACGACCGGCCGGTGATCGGGCTCACGCTGCGGCACAACCGGCTGGACAATTTCTGGTTCACGCTCTTCCACGAGATCGGCCACGTGCTGTTCCACCTCTCGCCCGAGAACCCGGCGATCCTCGATGTGGACATCGACCGGAGGAAAACCGACGCGGTCGAGACCGAGGCGGACCGCTTCGCGCTGGACACGCTGATCCCGCCGGACGCGTGGGACGAGCAAGTGCGCCACCTGCAACTGGCCGCCGAGATCCGCGCCGCGGCCAAACGGCTGTGCGTCCATCCGGCGGTGATCGCCGGCCGCCTGAGACGCGAGGCGAACGACTACCGCCTGCACCGCACGCTGGTGGGCTATCAACAAGTCAAAGCCGTCTTCGGCATCACGGAGGAAAACTGACGCAGATGAAAGATATCCCCAACAGAGTTCATTCTTCGGACGGCCCGGCGGTCCATCCCTACCTTTTGAATCCAACGGACGGCTCGGTGATCCGTCCCTATTCCTTTCCCAGGCGGAGGACTCCACGCAGACCTCCGGCTTCGAAAACCGATTGCCCGGCACGGCCCGACCGCGAGTGCGGATCCGGGAGCACCGTCCGGGTTTTCACCATGTAAGACTGTAACCTTATGGGTACCTCGACTGCATATAACCAACGCCGCCGGCCTGGCAGAAAGGCCGAAGACATCCGTCTCGTGTGGAAGGAGCAAGCTCCCCAAGCCGTGTTTGCGGAAAAACCCCTCGCTGAACTGGAAGCCACGCTTGCGGAGCTCCAACAGTCCAACGAGGAATTGAAGATCAAGGACCAAGCCCGCTCGGCCGCCGTGAAAACACGCGACGACAAGCTGAAGTCCCTGGCCGCGCTGTTGCGCGTCGTCGTGAAGGGCGTGCAGTGCCACCCCGCCTACGGCGAGGACAGCCCGCTGTATCGCGCGATGGGCTACGTGACGATCAGCGAACGCAAGACCGGCCTCATCCGCCGCCCGAAGGCGGGCGCCGGTGATCCCGCCGCAAATGGAGAAGCCGCCGTCTGATTCGCTCCTGGCAGAGTAAGAAATCAGAACGACGGCTTGAGAACCCAACCACCGGTCCGCAAGGGCCGGTGGTTTTTTGTTCGAAAGAAAAAAACCACATTTTCCCGAAAATGCAAAGGAAAGGATTTTTGCCAAAGCTGGCGTTCATTTGGGGTTGATTCCCGGCAAGGGTGCGGTTTGCCCCGGTCGCGGAAGAGACGCTTATAGCGGCGCTCTGTGAGCGTCGATGCCAATGCGCAGCGCGGAGCCTCTTCATTGGCTTTTCCAAGGCATCCCGGCCTCGGGGCCAGTTTGCGACGGTCGCAGACCGACGCTACAGGGATCGGAGGCGATTTCGCGCACAAGCACCTGCTCATGGGCTACGTGCCGTTCAGAGAACGCAGAATCGGCCTCATAACACCCCTCCCCGGCTTTCCGCTTCGCCGGCGGTTTGAAATCCGCGGTCCGTGAAGAGCTTCGCGCACCCCGGCGTGCGGCCGCTCTGCTGCCGCCGGTGGAGGATGGAAGCTCTGCTCCATGTGGTGCGGAGCCTCTTTTGCATTTCATGGGCTTTTCGCTTCGCGGGCGAGTTCAGAGACTCGCGGTCCGGGAAGAGGCCACAGGACTAAAGCTTGTTTTGACCGGGTAGCGTTGCAAAGTTCCGTCGCCATGAACCTCATCGTCAAAGAAACCATCGACCGCTGCCGCGCGGCTGGCCTCCGCCGCACCAAGGCGCTGGAGGAACTGCTGACCACGCTGCTGGAAAGCAAGCGGCCGATGACTCTCTCCGAACTCGCCACCTCCAAGCGGCTCACCGACCAGTGCGACAAGGCGACCGTTTTCCGCCTGCTCCAGCGGCTGACGGAACACGGCATGATCCGGCGGCTGGGCCTGCACGAGCGGGCGGCGTATTTCACGCTGATCGTCCCGGGAAAACACAGCGACTATCTGATTTGCACCAGCTGCGGCAGCATCGAGCCGATCAAGGCCCCCTGCCCGGTTCATCAGTTGGAGGACGAGATCCGGGAAAAAACCGGATTCAAGAATCTCTATCACGAGCTGGAGTTCTTCGGCGTGTGCCCCAAGTGCGCGTAAACGCGGCGAGATGCATCACGGGACTATCCGCTCGGACATCTCCGCTTGGTGGACGGTGATCTGGGTGAAGGGCATGACCCAGCCGTGGGTATTGCAAGTTTCGAGGCAGATCTGCTGGATGCGGCGTTGCAGCGCTTGATAGCGCGAACCCAGCGAGCCATCGAAATCCGCGAGGATCCGGTAGTTGAGCGATGAAGCGGCGGCCTCGCTGAATTCCACCTTGATCGAACGCACGGCCTCGCGACCGAAATCCGCCACCAGCGCGGAGGTGAGCATCTGGGCGAGCTGCGCGGGTATGTTCTCAGTCGCCTGGTCCTGATGGCGGTAGTCGATGCCGAAAGTGCAGGAAACCCGGAATCCGTGGGAAAGATTCTCCGGGGATAGTTCAAGAAAATCGGCGGTGGGGTAGGTTTTCAGGCTGCCGCCCAGTTTGAGCACGACGACTTGCTCGGGTGTCTGGGTGAGGGTCTTGCCGTAGGTGCCGTCGGCGAGCACAACCCAGTCGTCCTTCTCGGTGGGAAACCAAGGCTCCTTGGGATCGGGCTCGCGGGAGGTCATGCCCATCAGATCGCGGATGGGGATTCGTAGGACGCCGCCTTGGAGACTGGGGTTGGTGACGGTGGTGAAAAACCCGATGGAGGCGACGCGCCACGGCAGGCCGAGGTGGATGATGCGCTCGTCCTCGCGGACTGACCCGAGGTTGAGGATCATGCGGATTTGTTCGATGTAAGGAGGCAGCGCGGCTTTTC
>JBEDKU010000206.1:0-3306 GCA_041172045.1 Verrucomicrobiota bacterium
ATCCCGCGCCTGTTCCGCTCAGGACGGCTTCGCGCTCGTTGTCACCCTCTCGCTGATGATCCTGCTCACGGTCATCGCGGTCGGTCTGCTTACCTTGTCGAGCGTGACGCTGCGCTCCTCCTCCCAGGGCGAAGCCGCAGCAGCAGCACGCGCCAACGCCCGGTTGGCCCTGATGATGGCCATCGGCGAGTTGCAAAAGGAGCTGGGTCCGGACTCACGCATTTCCGCCCCTCACGACGCGGGCACGACTCCCCCCCCAGGTGGCCAGCCTCATTGGACCGCTGTTTACGATGCCTGGAGCGCCGCCACTCCGGGGACTGCGGAAACTCCGCAATCGCGCAGCCTGAAGTTCCGCGGCTGGCTCGCTTCCGGAGCGAACCAAGCGGGCGGTGGCACCGCTGACAAGGTGACACTCGTCGGAGCTAAAAGCCTGGGTGATACCGCCGGTCCTGACGACCTGGTCAGCGTCCCGACGTATGGGGTGAGCATTGGCAACCAACGCGGCCAGTTCGCCTGGTGGACTTCCGATGAGTCAACGAAGGCGAAGATCAATGCCGGGGGTGAAACCTCTGTCGCGTCCAATCCCCTATCCAATTCCCAGTCACCTCGTTATGTCGGTCATAAGACCATCACGGAACTGAAAAGTTTCGACTGGAAACCGGGTCAGCGTTCGGCGGTCGTCAGCACCGATAGCACGAACCTTGCGGCGGGACTCGGCACGAGTGGGTTGGGTCGCCTCAGCCACGATGTCACGGTTTATTCCAATGGAGTGATCGCTGATGTGCGCACCGGGCAACTGAAGAGAGACCTTTCCAACCTGCTATCCCGCCCTATTACCGATCTGGAAAACAAACCCCTCTACCTCGCCGGTGGCCGGATGAACCGCTTCAATATCACCGAGGACGGTAAAATCACCAATGAAACCAACATTCCGTCCACCAACGGAACCGGTGCGAACCGCTGGGGCATCAACCTCGAGGAACTCCACCTGTTCCATGAGATCCATCGCGAGGTGGACTGGAGCACCGGGAAACCGAGGCTGGTGAGCAAGGGCAGCACAGCGCAAATATTTAACGATCGCTTCTTCATGTACCGCACCCCGACCCTGGAAGCTGTGAGTCTGATTCTAGCCTTCATCGCGTCACCCGAATCGGGAACCGCACCCGCCACCTACCGCATTGATGCCACCATGGATGTCATCGTCTCCCTCTCAAACCCAAACGATATCCCGACCGTGTGGCCGGCCAGCGTGCCTTTCCGCACGGAAACGGAGGGCTTCCCCTACACTCCCAAGTGGAATATCCAAAGGCCAGGTAGAAAACCCGCCGTCCCGGCTATCACCCATACAGTTCAACCAATCAACTCCGGCTTGTTCAAATCCTCCATCCTCGGGGGCTTCACGCTCGAAGCGGGAGAGGCCGCCGTGTACGGGGCCTCCGACACCAGTTCGTCATCGGAGAGCGTCAACCTGACGCGCGGCTATGCGCCACGTGGCGGCTTACGCATCGACGATAAACGATGGGACTCGAATAATAGGTGGGATCCGGCAGTAGACGGTCTTCGTGCCACCGGCCTCCTACCAACGGACAAAATGGATTTCGCGATGGTCCCAATCGGTGCTGGTCTCGGAGGCACGCCTAGTGGATGGATCTCAAACTATGCTAAAATCGGCACCTCGAACACCAAAATACGCACCTTCGGGTTCGGGGGTGGAGGGAATAGCGGGATGACCACCGCGCCGATCAATACCTACATCCCGAGCTCTATCAAGCCTCAGGCTACGTCCATACCTACGGTTCAGGAGTTCATCGGAAAGCCTATGCCGGTGCTCATGGTTACGACCATGACCAATGTCGAGAAAAGTCGTACCAATCTCCAGCCACCGAACGCGCTGGCCTCACGCCCATTCCTCATCCATGAGCCGGCAACCTCCAAAATGGTTGCCATCACGAATTCGGCCGCGAACTTTTTGCCGACGATGCAGAACTCGCAACTGGTGACCATCGCGGAATCGATGGACTACAAGTTCGGCAACGACCGCACCATGGCTGACAGCACCGGACAGAACGCGTACCACGGAGGTGCAAGAGAGGCGGGCTTGGGCGGCAACAAGTATGTGGTCAAGCGCAGAATCCCGCTCGCGCCCCCCCTTTCCCTCGGAACCTTCGAGAATGCAATCGCCTGCGGATTCGTCGCACGTATTGCAGGTGGCTCAGCACTCAGCGCCACCGCCGACAACCTGCCGACCGTGCCAGCCCCGAACCCAAATGCACCACAAGGACAAGAACCACAGGCGACCAAGGTGACCCTGGCGAAATCCATCGGCAACTCATGGACGAATCCTTTCCTTCCCTCCGATCTCGTGAAAGACGTCGACGGCATCTACCACGACCAGTCGTGGATGGCGAACACCGCTCTATGGGACTCATGGTTCCTTGGCGGGATTGTCAAGCCGGGCCCTTCCGGCGCATGGAACAGCGACAGCCGCAGCCAGAAGCAACAATTCATGGATCTCGCCGCACGAACCGCAAACCTGCGCAACACTCGCCTCACTTTCCATCCCCACAAGTCGGCTACCGAGGCTCTCGAAGAGCTTTTCAACGGCGACAACCTCAAGCCGGAGGCAATCAAGAAGCTCACCAAATACCTGCTTGTCGAAGGGGCGTTCAACGTGAACTCCACCTCCGAGACCGCATGGAGAGCATTCCTCACGAGCGTGAGGGACGAGGAACTGCTTGATGCCAACGGTGCCGCATCAAAAAAGACCCACCCCTTCGGCACCCTCGGATACGCCGTGAAATCCGCGACCAGCGGCCCGGAAGGCGATTGGGCGGGCTTCCGCGATCTATCGGATTCCGAACTGGATGGGATTGCGAAGGCCATCGTCACCGAGGTGAAAGCCCGCGGTCCCTTCCTGAACATGGCGGACTTTGTGAACCGCCGCCCCAACAGCTCCGATGCCACGCACCGCGCTCTCGGCGCCCTGCAGGCGGCGATCGACAAATCCGGCGTCAACAGCCGTTTCACGACGGCAAGCCGCTCACTGCCACCGGCGGACGTCCCGATGTTTGCCGGGAAAGACACCCTGGCCAGCGAGCCGGCTCCGGCGCGGGGGGTCGGTGCCGCCGGATTTTTGAGCCAGGGCGCACTGCTGACCGCCTTCGGCTCCCAAATCACAGCGCGCGGAGACACCTTTCTCATTCGCACCTATGGAGACTCACGCGACGCGGCGGGCAATCTCCAAGCGAAGGCGTGGTGCGAAGCCGTCGTCCAACGCACGCCCGAATTCGTGGATCCGACCAATCC
>JBEDKU010000207.1:0-3128 GCA_041172045.1 Verrucomicrobiota bacterium
TTCCGCGGACGAGACTGCCGCACTTAGGCTGGCTGCGTTTCTCGGGTCCCTCCGCCAGTCGGTGGAGCGGCTGGATGTGATTCTCTCGCTTAACCAGGACATCTGGCAAAGCGCCTTCGTCCCCCGCCTCAGCGGTGGACTGGCGGATCGGTTGTCCGAGGTGGTCGTGGAACTGGAGCCGTTGACCGAGCCGGAAATGGAGGCGCTGTTGAATTCGCGCGTGCCCGGTCTGGGCCGCCGGGTGCTGGACCGCATCGATGTCGCCGCCGCCGGCACCCACGCCCGCGGGCTGATCCGCGCGGCCGGAATGGCATGGCTCAAGGCGACCGCGATGGACTCCGCCACGGCCGCCCTTGCCGCACCCGCGGTGATTCCCGCCGCGGCCGAAACTCCACCACCCGCCGCGGTGGTGGCGGCCGAGCCGGTGGTGCCCGAATCTTCGCCCGAGCCCGTCGTCGAAGCTCCGCCGGAAGTTGAAAGCCCGGCGTTCACCTTTTCCGCCGCTCCCGCAGTGGAGGCTGCCGCCGAATGGCCGGCACCGGTTTTTGCTCCGCCTTCCGAACGGGAAATCGTGCCTGAGGCTTTTTCCGATGAAGCCTCCACGCCTGAGTCTCCGCCGGAATGGCGGGAGCCCGCACCCGAGCTTCCGGAATTTTCCCCGGTGAATGTTTGGAATCCCCCCGCTTCCGACATGGCTTCGACGTTTGAGGCCCCGGTGGAACCGGCGTTTCAAGCGGGCGCACCTCAGCAGTCCTTTGCACCTGCCTCCGGGTGGCAGGAATCGCCGGTTTCCCCGGCCGCCTGCGCCCCCGCCCCGCACGAGTCGTTCATCGTGCCGGTGAATGAACTCGCTCCGGCGGATTCCCCGTTCCAGTCAGCGCCCCAGCCGTTCACGCCGGAACCCGCCGCATCTGTCCTGCCGCAAGGGGGATGGCAGGAAACGGCGCCATCCACTCCGTCGCAGGGGATTTTCGTGTCGCCGCCGTCCTACGAGGCTCCGGTGGACCCACCGTTTCAATTCAACCCGCCATCGTTCGCTCCCGAGTCGCCCGCGCCGCCGTTCGTGGCCACGCCGCCGCCGGTTTTCAATCCGCCGCCTGCCGAGACGACTCCGCCACCGACCACTCAGGACACCGACCGGGTCGATGACCTGCTGCGTCAGTTCCGCGAGCGCTACGGTCGCGGGAGCTTGTGAAAATTTTCACAAACCCCTTGCGAAATCGGCCGCTTTGGGCGTTTCTGTCGGCGGGAAAACAGGCATGAGTAATACCATTCAAGAAATCGAGGCCCCTGACAATATCGCCCGCGCGGCCCGCGCCGCCGATCACTATCATGCGGAAACGGACGATCTCGTCGGCGAGCGGATGCATCTCAACATGGGGCCATCCCACCCGGCCACCCACGGCGTGCTTCGCTTGATTCTCGAACTGAATGGCGAGGTCATCCACTCCGCCGACCCCGATGTCGGATTCCTTCACCGCGGCGACGAGAAGATCGCGGAAAACATGCATTACAACCAGTTCGTGCCCTACACGGACCGCTTGGATTATCTCGCGCCGCTCGCCAACAACGTCGCCTACGCCTGCGCCGTCGAAAAACTGATGGGCTGGACGCTGCCACCACGTGGCCAGGCGTTGCGCGTGCTTTGCTGCGAGCTGGCCCGGATTTCCTCCCACATGCTGGGAGTCGGCGTCTGCGCCATGGACGTCGGCGCGATGACCGTTTTCCTCTACACCTTCACCGAGCGGGAAAAAATTTACAACATGTGCGAGCAGCTCACCGGCGCCCGCTTCACCACCTCCTACACCCGCGTCGGCGGCCAGCTCCGCGACATGCCGCCGGGCTTCGAAGCCACCGTCCGCCAGTTTCTCGACGAGTGCCTCGTCGCGATCGGTGAGATCGCCAAACTGTTGGACAAGAACAAGATCTTCATCGACCGCATGGTCGATGTCGGCGTGATCAGCCGCGAGTCCGCCATCGCCTGGGGCATGACCGGACCGAATCTCCGCGCGTCCGGCGTCCCCCGCGACCTCCGCAAGGACAGCCCGTATCTGGGTTACGAAAAATATCAGTTTGATGTGCCAATCGCCGATGAAGGCGACTGCTACGCCCGCTATCAGATCCGGATGGAGGAGATGCGCCAGTCCATCCTCATCTGCCGCCAGGTGCTCGACACCATGCCGGACGGTCCCGTGAATCTCGCCGATTCCAAGAGCATGCTGCCCGACAAGGAGCGCGTGCTGATGTCGATGGAAGAGCTCATCCACCACTTCATCGTTTCCACCCAGGGCATCAACGCCCCCGCCGGCGAAGTCTATTTCGCCGCGGAAAATCCCAAGGGCGAACTCGGCTTCTTCATTCACTCCAAAGGCGGCGGCGTCCCCTATCGACTGAAAATCCGCAGCCCCTCGTTCTGCAATCTATCCATCACCTCCAAGCTGCTGCCAGGCCACATGGTCTCCGACATCCCGGCCATCCTCGGCTCGCTGGATTTCGTGATGGGCGAGTGCGACCGCTAAACGGTTTTTCCGGCTAACATCTTCATACCATTTCCCGATGTCCCACTCCACTCTCGAAGAAACCATCGCCTCCCACGAGACTCCCGGCAGCAAGTATTATCCGCCGTTCGTGGTCACTCCCGAACTGGAAACGGAGGCCGACGAGCGCATTTCGCATTACCCGGAAAGCAAACGCGCCGCGACCCTGCCGCTCCTGCACATCGTCCAGCACAAGTTCGGTTACATCTCGGCGGAATCGATCGAATGGGTGGCGAACAAGCTCGGCATCGAACCGATCAAGGTGCTCGAAGTGGTGACCTTTTATCCGGGCTTCCGCCAGTCCGCGCCGGGGAAATTCCATATCCGCGTCTGTCGCACGCTCTCCTGTGCGATGGGTGGCAGCTACGAGCTGATGGAGCGCTTGTGCGAACTCACCGGCATCGACCGTTCCGCCAGCGACTCCCACCACCATCCGGTCACCGTTTCGCCTTGTGGCAAATTTTCGGTTGAGTTCGCCGAGTGCCTCGCTTCCTGCGGCAGCGCGCCGGTGTGCATGGTGAACGACGATTTCCACGAGGCCATCGCTCCGGCCAAAGCCGAAGAGCTACTCGCGATATACGCGCCGCAAGC
>JBEDKU010000208.1:0-3784 GCA_041172045.1 Verrucomicrobiota bacterium
CGACTACATCCTGCCCCACCTTCTCCAGCAAGGGGCGGACGCCACCCGCACCTGGATCGCCGCCATCACCGATGACTCCCTGCGCAACGGTGCCATCTTGCGCGCCGCGGATCAACTCGCCGTCACCGATCCCGCCGGCACCGCTTCCTGGCTGCTCGCCAACCCCGGCGAGGCCGCCCAACGCCGGATGGACGACGTTTACAGCGCCTGGGCGAAAAATGACCAGCAAGCCGCGCTTTCCTCCTTCGCCAGCCTTCCGGCGGGCGACCTCCGCAGCAACGCCCTGCGCGGCGTGGTCAACAGCGTGGCTCTCGCCGATCCCAAAGCCGCCATCTCCCTGATGGACCGCTACCCGGCGGACGTGAACGACCGCGTGGTCCAGAATTTCGTCTGGCATTCCTACGGCACTGATCCGGCGATGGCCGCCAGCCAGATTTCCCGCATCGGCGACGAAGGCCGTCGCGATGAAATGTACCGCCGCATGCTCGACAACTGGATCGACCGCGACGCCGCCACCGCGCAGGCGTGGATCGCCGCGAATCCCGTGCCACAGTCGGTCCGCGACCGCATCGCCCGCCGCCAGACCGGTGGCCAATAAGCGGAGAATCCCGAAATCTCCGCGGGTTCCGCCCCGCGTTGACATCCGCGCCCTGCCCGTCCAACGTCCCGCCCATGGACACGATGAAACTACTCCTTGGCGCCACCATCGCGCTCCTCCTCGGTGCGCTTGCGGTATCGTGGCAGGGCATGAACACCGGCGTGAAAAACACCCCGCCGGATGAAATCGCCCGGCTCCAAAAGCAAATCAAGGAACTCCGCGCCGAGCAGGACAACCTCAAGATGCAGCGCGACCTCCAGATGCTCCGCAGCGAACCCGTCCAGACCCCGGCCGCCGCCTCCGCCCTCGAACTCGAGGCCATGAAACTCCAACTCGCCCAAAACAAGCGCGCCCTCGAGGAAATGGAACTGCTCAAGGAGTCCGAAAAACGCGACCAGAAGGTCGCCCAGGATGAAGAAGGCCTGCTCGCCCAGCGCGGCCTCGAGGGCAAGGACGGCGAACTCCGCCGCGCCCGCATGATCAGCGAGGCCCTGCTTATCGGCCGCGTGAAGGAATACGTCGAGGACGCCCAATACGGCGGCTTCATCACCTTCGACGTGCTCATGCCCGAGCAGGTCCAGACCGGCGTCATCGTCGCCATCCGTCGCAAGACCGGCATCCTCGGCCAGCTCAAGGTTTCCGACGTCACCGTCGAAGGCGCGATCGCCAACCCGCTGCCCGGCTTCGGCCCGCTCAAGCCCCAGGTTGGCGACGAGCTCATCCTGCCGCCGCAGTATTAAGGTAAAAGCTGAGAAGCTGAAATGCTGAGAAGCTGAAATTGCTTCGCCCGCCACTTTCCCTTATCTCAGCGTTTCAGTTTTTCAGCATTTCAGAATTTATGACAACAGTTGGTCTCATCTCACTCGGCTGCGCCAAAAACCTCATCGACTCGGAAGTCATGATCGGCCACCTCGCCCAAGCCGGCATGTCCCTCACGCCCGATCCCGAGCTCGCGGACGTGCTCATCATCAACACCTGCTCGTTCATCGACATGGCCAAGCAGGAATCCATCGACGCCATCTTCGGCGCGGTGAAGGACCGCTCGGAAGACCCCGACCGCGAGCGCCAGAAGATCATCGTCGCCGGCTGCCTGTCGCAACGTTTCGCCAAGGACCTCCCCGGCATCATGCCCGAGGTGGACGCCTTCATCGGCCTCGACCAGATCACCAAGGTCGCGCCGATCATCGAAAATTTGTTAGGCAAGGACAACGCCTCGGAAGTCAGCAAGGACGAAGGCCCGTCCGCCACCGAGGACCCGCGCGATTTCGTCACCCTCAAGCCGCAATACGTCCCGGACTGGTCCACGCCGCGCATCCGTCTCACGCCCGACCATTTCGCCTACGTCAAGATCGCCGAGGGCTGCAACCACACCTGCACCTTCTGCATCATCCCCACCATCCGCGGCATGCACCGTTCGCGCACGCAGGACTCGGTCGTTAGGGAAGTCCAGGCGCTCGTCGCCTCCGGCGTGAAGGAAATCAACCTCATCTCCCAGGACACCACCTACTTCGGCATGGACCAGTGGGAAGGCAAACGCCCGACGCCGAGCTCGCCCGTCGATTCCAGCAGAGGCGAATCGCTCTCCACCCTGCTCCGCGAGATCAACAAAATCGAAGGCGATTTCTGGGTCCGCCTGTTGTACACCCACCCGGCGCATTGGTCGGACGAACTCATCACCACCATCGCCGAGTGCGACAAGGTCGCCAAATACGTCGACATTCCGCTCCAGCACATTTCCGACCGCATGCTCACCGCCATGAAGCGCGTGACCAGCGGCGACTATATCCGCGACCTGCTCCGCCGCATGCGCGCCGGCATCCCCGGCCTCGGCATCCGCACCACCTTCATCGTCGGCTTCCCCGGCGAGACCGAGGAGGATTTCCAAGAGCTGCTCGAGTTCATCGAAGAGTTCCGCTTCGAGCGCGCCGGCGTTTTCCAGTATTCCAAGGAAGAAGGCACCCGAGCTAACAAAATGGACGGCCATCTCCACCACGCCACCCGCAAAAGCCGCTGGTCCCGCTCGATGGCGGCGCTCCAGAAAATCGCCGGCGAGACCAATCAGGCGCAAGTCGGCAAACAGGTTCGAGTGTTAGTCGAGCAGCCCGGCGTCGCCCGCACCCAGTGGGACGCCCCGGAAATCGACGGCTCCGTGATGGTGGATGAAGCCATCCCCGTTGGCGAATTCGCCGACATCACCATCGGCGACTGGCGCGGGTATGACCTCGTTGCGGCGCGATAAGGAGCAACGACCTCACGGTTGTTTTCCCGGGACCCAGCCATCGCCCTCAGGATTTTTCGTGTGATCCGGCGCGATCCGTGCATCTTCAGCGGCGTGTCGTATCTGGAAATCAAAGACCTCCACACCCATTTCAGCCAGCGCACCGGCTCGATTTTCTCGCCAGGCAAACACGTCGTCCGCGCAGTGGACGGAGTGAGCCTGACGCTTGAAAAAGGCGAAATCCTCGGCCTTGTCGGCGAGTCCGGCTGCGGGAAATCCACGCTTTCCCGGACGATCATGCAGCTCATTCCATCCACCTCGGGCTCGGTGATTCTCGATGGCGAGGACCTGTCCAAACTCTCCTCGGCGCAAGTCCGCAGGCGACGGCTGGATTTCCAAATGGTTTTCCAAGACCCCTACGCCTCGCTGAACCCGCGAATGACGATCTTCTCCACACTCGCCGAGGCCGTCCGCCAACGGCATCCGAAACTGAAGGGCGACGCCCTCTTCAAACGCGTGGAAACCCTCATGGCCACCGTCGGCCTCGACGCGAAGGTCATGCGGAAATACCCGCACGAGTTCTCCGGCGGGCAGCGCCAGCGCATCGCCATCGCCCGCGCGCTCGCGCCGGAGCCGAAGCTGATCATCGCCGACGAACCGGTCTCCGCGCTCGATGTCTCCATCCAGTCGCAAATCCTCAACCTGATCAAATCGCTCCAGAAAGACCTCGGATTGACGATGATTTTCATCTCCCACGACCTCGGCGTCGTCCACTACATCGCCGACCGCATCGCCGTGATGTACAAAGGAAAAATCGTCGAGTCCGGTCCGGCGGGAACGGTTTTCCACGAGCCGCAGGCGGATTACACCAAGCGGTTGCTGGCCTCGATCCCGAAGCTGGCAGCTTGCGGTTAGTTTCGCACCCGCCCGCATCGCCCTTCATCTTTCCCTGGCA
The DNA here is from genome assembly GCA_041172045.1 of Verrucomicrobiota bacterium. GTDB lineage: Bacteria > Verrucomicrobiota > Verrucomicrobiia > Verrucomicrobiales > Akkermansiaceae > Luteolibacter. The sequence goes on from JBEDKU010000208.1 coordinate 3,772, forward strand.
GGATGCGCTGGCG
>JBEDKU010000209.1:0-2889 GCA_041172045.1 Verrucomicrobiota bacterium
GATATGGATCTGCGCGAGAGGATTTCGCAGAGAATAGGCGTTCTGCTCAAAGCCGAGAAAATCGAGCCGGCAAACGTGGCGATACTGGTTCCTGCCTTGGATAATCTCGATCTCCTCCGACATCACGGTGAGTTGAAGATCGGGAACTATCTGGTAACCGATTCCGAGACGCGGCGGCGCGACGCGCTGGTTGTGGATTCGATCCGCCGTTTCAAGGGATTGGAAAGCCCGGTTGTCCTTCTGATTGTGACTGGAGAAATCGAAAAGTATCAAGAACTGCTATACACCGGAATCAGCCGGGCGCAGGTAAGGCTCGAGCTGTTCGGGCCGGCTCACATCCTCAAAAGGCTCAGGAAATGAATTCGCATCCACTCTCGGTGGCGGGGTCTTCATGGAGGGGGCGAACGGAAATAATGAATACGAGGACTCCAGGTCGATCGGCGATACGGTGAAGCGCCTTTGGAGGTGCCTGGTCATGAGCTGACTACCGGAGTGTTGCTTTTTCCTGCTTGTCCCGCACCATGGCTATGAAGGTTTCAAGACTCCAAAGGTGCGTTCGCTCGCTGAGGGGATAGGAAACATGAACCGCCTCCGGGACGACAAGCTGAAGGTGATGGGACCTCATTTGCTGCAGCTGATCCGTTGATATCGCCGGTTGCAGGGTGACAAGGTGCTTTTCCCGCACACGGGCGCTTTCTGCCAGAACCTGCCTCCATCGATCCTTGCATGAAGTTTTTGCGCCCAGCAGGGTAAGAAGTCCCACTGGAAATTCCTCATCAAAATAGCTTTCTTGGCCGGGAAAAAGGAAATCAGGCTTTGCCTTGGCCTCAAGTGTCACTCCCTTCTCGAACGCAAGGCCATACTGGCGGAAAACTTCAGCCAAATGGTTCTCGAACGCTAGGCCTGCACGGGATTTGCGGCGGTTATGCACGGATAGAGAATAGCTGACGAAGTCATCAACATCCTGAAACTTTTCTTCAAGCCGCTTGTTCACGATGTGGCGTTCGAGCACGCGGAATGCATATTCCTCTTTTTCCATCCACGACATAATGGCCTTGTCCGAGCCGTCCAATGCGGCAACGTCTGATACCTCCTTGCGAATAAAGGTTCCGAATTTTGCAGTGGTTGGGAATTTTTCCCCGAAAAGTTCAAGCATCCTATTGAGCAGCGAATCATCTTTTACAGCGATTTCGACGCCTGCAGCTTCCAGAATGCGTGCCCGTGTCATGTCGACAAACTGCAAATCGTCGACTACCGCCGTCCCGAAAAGGGGTTCACGTTCGGCGGTAATACCAAACAGCCATCTTAACTGGTTCTCACTTGTCGATCCCGCCGGCGCGGCGAAGACGGTGGCCGAACTTATATCACCTTTGAACGCGATAATCAGAGAATCACCCGCGCGCGCTCGTCCTTCCCTGCCTATAACAGCATTGTCGGAGTAATAGAGGCGCCATTCCGTCCGGGTTTTGTGATTCGCACGGGAATCATACCAACTCATATTTCCCTCGTCCTCGATTACTTGCTCGTCCTCATCAGAAAGATAGATAAATCGAGTAGGAATGCCATTTGCCTCGTTACCTTTGCGTGAAGTTTCGCCGAGGATCTTGCGGAGTACTGGGGAGGAGTTAAACTCGTGACCATTCGACGCGTTGGGATCTACCTCTACCGCCGTGAGTTGCTTCCACGCATAGCAGGAAAATAAATTTGAAAGTTGACCGAAGCTCATGGATTTCTAAGTTGATGATTTTCGTTTGCCAGCTGGATACCTAACGTTTTTCATTTGGAGAGCAGCGGGCCGCTCTTCTGTTTCATGTTCTTCGTAAAGAACCAGATCCGCCGGAGACTCCACTGGCCGGTTTAGAGTTTCGATGACAGCCTCCGCAATACGCTCCACTACCGGAACGACCACCGAATTCCCGAACTGGCGGTATGCCTGTGTGTCGGAAACGGTGATTTTGTAGGAGTCAGGGTATCCCATCAGGCGCGCGCATTCTCTTGGCGTTAGCCTTCGCGGATTTTTTCCTCTACCTTGATCAATGAGGATTTCGGAGCCGTCCTTGTGATAGCGGGCACTTAGGGTTCGCGCCGTATCTTTGCCTGAAACGAGGCCAAATCCAAAGCCGTTGCCCGCAGCCTTGTGTTTGGCCGCGTAATTTTGAAGATAGTTCCAAAGGTGATCGGTGAGAGTGTATTTGGGATCCGGGTTCTTTTCGAGAATAGCTTCAAGCTTGGGACCCTCATTAGGAAATACCGGGAACTCGAAGCTGCGCGGTTCGCGAAAGCCAACGAGAAAGATGCGTTCCCTGTTCTGCGGCACGACACTCTTGCCGTTGACGATTTTCGTTTGAACAGTATACCCGAGATGCTTGGTAAGAGTTTCGTAGATTACCCGAAATGTGTTCCCCTTGTCGTGGCTTTGAAGGTTCTTGACGTTTTCCAACACGAAAGCGGCAGGCCGGTGGTAGTCGATTATTTCGGCGATCGCGAAGAAGAGATTGCCCTGCTTCGCATCATCGAAGCCATGTGCTCGGCCGAGACTGTTTTTCTTCGAGACTCCGGCGATGCTGAATGGTTGACAGGGAAATCCGCCGCAGAGGATGTCATGGGCGGGGATGTCGGCAACGGCGACAGCATGGATGTCTCCGTGGGGTTTTTCGCCGTAGTTCGCCTCGTAGGATTGCTGGCTGAATTTGTCGTAATCCGACGAAAATACGCACTTCGCACCCTGTTTTTCGAAAGCGATGCGGAAGCCGCCTATGCCGCAAAAAAGATCAATGAAGCGGAGCTGTTTTTTCCCGTAGATCGGTGGATCTTCCCTGAGAATGGGGGTAGCGGTTCTTCGAACGGAGGTTTTCCCCGGCATTGGCTTGCGGTCGGGTGAACGTGTAT
>JBEDKU010000210.1:0-3051 GCA_041172045.1 Verrucomicrobiota bacterium
GTGCTGGAGCGGCTGAATTTCCTCCAGAGCGCGATGCCGGAAGGCGTCACGCCGCAGCTCGGCCCGGACGCGTCCGGCCTCGGCTGGGTCTATCAATACTATCTCCATGTTGATCCCGAGAAGGCGGAAAACGGCGGCTACGATCTCGCGAAACTCCGCTCCGTGCAGGACTGGTATGTCCGCTATCAGCTTGCCAGCGTCCAAGGGGTCGCGGAAGTCGCCAGCATCGGTGGGTTTGTGAAGCAGTATCAGATCGAGCTTTCCTCCACCAAGATGCGCGCCGCGAATGTGACGATGATGGAGGTCCTCTCCGCCGTCCAGAACGCGAATCTCAATGTCGGTGGGAAAGTCGTCGAGGAAAACGGCGCCGAGTTCGTCCTGCGCGGCATCGGCCTCGTCACCAGTCCTGAGGATCTGGAGTTGGTCACCATCAAGGCCGAGAAGGGCACGCCGGTCTATCTGAAGGACATCGCCATCGTCCAGATCGGCGGCGACTTCCGGCGTGGCGCGCTCGACATCGACGGCCACGAAGCCGTCGGCGGTACCGTGGTCATGCGCACCGGCGAGAATGCCAAGGCGGTCATCGAGCGGGTGAAGGAAAAAATCGCACAAATCGCGCCCAGCCTCCCACCCGGGATCTCCATCAAGTCGTTCTACGACCGCAGCGAGCTCATCGACAACACCATCGACACGCTCAAGCACGCGCTGTTCGAGGAGATCATCCTCGTCACCCTCGCCCACATCATTTTCCTCTGGCACTTCCGCAGCATCCTCATCGTCACGCTGCCGCTGCCGATCTCCATTCTTGTCTCGTTTTTGCTGATGAAGGAATTCGGCATCACCAGCAACATCATGTCACTAACCGGCATCGCCATCGCCATCGGCGTGCTGGTGGATGCCGCCATCGTCGTGACGGAAAACGTCCTGCGGCACTGTGAGAAAGCCGAGGATGAAAAAGGCGGCCCGCTCACCCGCCAGGAAACCTGGCAAACCACGCTCGTCGCCTGCAAGCAAGTCGGCCGGCCGATTTTCTTCGCCATGGCGATCATCATCCTCGCCTTCGTGCCGGTGTTCGCGCTGACCGGACAGGAAGGCAAGCTTTTCCATCCGCTCGCCTTTACCAAGACTTTCGCGATGATCGGATCCACGTTGTTAGCCGTCACGCTGGTGCCGGTGCTTTGTTCGCTCCTGGTGCGCGGGCCGTTCCATTCGGAGGACAAGAACATCGTCATGAAGTTCCTGCTCCGGCTTTATGAACCCACGCTCAACTGGGCGCTCGAACATCGCAAGTCCGTCGTCAGCCTGGCGTTCGTCATTCTTGCCATCGCGCTGCTAACCGCCTTCGGTCTGCCGCGGAGTTTCGTGAAATCGATCCGCGACAAGGGCTACGACCACACCGCGGATCTCGTCGCGGGCTTTGGCAAGGAATTCATGCCGCCGCTCAACGAGGGCAGCCTGCTTTACATGCCGGTCATGATCCCGAAAACCGGACTCAAGGAGATCCAGCGCGTCATGTCCTGGCAGGACAAGGTCATTTCCGAAACGCCCGAAGTCGCCAGCGTCGCGGGCAAGCTCGGCCGCTTCGAGACCGCCACCGACCCGGCTCCCACCGAGATGTTGGAAACCACCATCATGCTCAAGCCGGAATACATCCCCAACGGGAAATTCCGCGTGAAGCGCAATCCCGACTGGCGCGAGGGCATGACCGTGGAGAAGCTCAAGGCCGAGCTCACGGAGAAGATGAAGCAGGTCCCCGGCTACGTGCCCGCGTTTCTCCAGCCTATCGAGAACCGGATCCTCATGCTCTACACCGGCATCCGCGCGCAGGTCGGCGTGAAGATCTACGGCGACAATCTCGACAAGATCCAGCGCAAGGCGTTTGAAATTGAAAAGCTCATCAACGGCATTGATGGCGCTGCCGGCGTCTCCGCCTCACGGGTGCAGGGCAAGCCCTATCTGAACATCAAGGTCGACCGCCAGGCGATGGCCCGCTACGGACTCAGCGCGAAGGACGTGCTCGACGCGGTGGAAATTTCCATCGGTGGGAAAAACGTTAGCACCACCATCGAAGGCCGCGAGCGGTTCCCCATCCAGATCCGCGTCCAGCGCAGTGAGCGTGACGACATCGAGAAACTCAGCCGCATCCTCGTCGCCGCGAAGCCCGGCATGAGCGCCGCTCCCGCGACTCCCGCCGGTGGTATGGGCGGCGGCATGGCGGGTGGTGCGGCTGCCACCGCAAGCGCTCCCGCGGCGGACGACGGCAAGGAAGTCCCCTACATCCCGCTCGGCATGGTCGCGAAGATCACCCGCGAGATCGGGGCGAACGAGATCGCGTCGGAGAACGGCCTGCTGCGTTCCTATGTGCAGGCAAACGTTCTGGACCGCGACCTCGGCGGCTTCGTCGAGGAAATCGAGCAGAAGCTCAAGAACGTGGACATGGAAGGCATGACCTACAAGATGACCGGCGAGTTCGAGAACCAGCGGCGCTTCACCAAGACCATGCTGCTCGTCTTCCCGCTGGTGCTGATGGTGATCTTCGTGCTGCTTTACTTCGTCTATCACAGCGCGCTGGAGGCCGCGCACGTCATGCTCGCCGTGCCCTTCGCCCTGAGCGGTGGCGTGTTGTTGCAGAAACTGTTGGGTTATAATTTCAACGGGGCCGTGTGGGTCGGCTACATCGCGCTGTTCGGCACAGCCGTGCAGACGGGCGTGGTGATGGTCGTCTATCTGGAGGAAACCGTGAAAGCCCGCCTCGCGGAAAAAGGCGCTGCCTTCACCTACGAGGACCTTGTGCAAGCCGTGAAGGACGGAGCCCGCCTGCGCTTGCGACCCAAGGTCATGACCGTGGCCACCATCGTCGCCAGCCTGCTTCCCATCATGTGGAGCCACCGCCAGGGCGCGGAAATCATGAAACCGCTGGCCACGCCGGTGATTGGCGGTATGATTTCAAGCCTGCTCCACATCCTCATCGTCACGCCGGTGATCTTCCTCTGGCTCCGCGGCCGGGAATTCAAAAAAGGCACACTCCAAGCATCACTCTCCCACGATACC
>JBEDKU010000211.1:0-2517 GCA_041172045.1 Verrucomicrobiota bacterium
GGGCAGTGTCGCCATGAAGCTCAACAACCTCGCCTCGCTCGATCCCGCACTCCAACTTCGCGGTGTCCGCGGCCTGCCGGTCCGCGAGTTTCTCATCGCCTCCCACATCCTCCCGTGGGGCAGCGCCGAGCGCGATCGCCTCAACGTCCGCAATGGCATCTGCCTCAACCGGCTCCACGACGCCGCCTTCGACCAAGGACTCATCGCCTTCGACGACGAGCTCCACCTGATGCTCTCCTCTCACCTCAAGTCGCGTCTTTCCCACGAGGCCATGAAATCCAACTTTGAGAAATTTGAGGGAAAGCCACTCGACCTTCCTGCCGATGGAATCCCGCCGGATGCCGAATTTCTTGCGAAGCACCGACTACGATTAACGATCACGTGAGCTTCCTCTCCCTACAAAGCAGTAAGAGCCTTGAGTTTCGCTACGTGATCTCTTTGCCTATTCACTTCTCATGGCTCAACCAGCTTGCCCGGCATCGAGTTCCGCGCCGGAACGGGTAGCCCGGAACCAAGCGTGCCGGTCGTCGGTGCGGTGGAGAATCTGCTCGATGCAGAAGCCTTGCCACGAGGCTCAGCACTTGGGATGCCCTTCAACGACCGCTGGCACGAGGCCGGACCTAACCTGGAAAGCGTCGGGCGATGTCCAGCCCAAGGAGACTGCCCCCCCCCGCAGGCTCATCGACATTTCAACAAAAACACCGCGCCGTGGAAATCGCCCCCGGTTTTCGCCGCCAATTGACCAGAGACAAACGCGGCGGATTCCACAGGAAAACTCTCGATCACCTCCCAATCACCTGGCAGAGGAATGGAAACACCGTCCGGTGCCTCGGCAAAGGTGTGAAGCACGACCAACGCCCGATCCCGTGAAGTCCGGACCACCGCCTGCCAGCCTTGCGGGTACCGCCAGCTTTCCCCCAGCTCGCCGAAGCGACGGCTGACCCCGTATTTGATGACGGGCGCGGCCTTTTGATCGAGCGCGATCGCCTCGCGGGCGAGTTGCCACGAATCTTCCGGAAGATTCCCAATGCCGCCGGAAGTGCACATGCGCCCGAGGAAAGTGGCGGCGAGGCTGTAGGCGACGCGTTGCAACGAATCCACGGGATAAAGCACGGCCCAGATCTGGTTCTGGCGCGGCAGCAACAACCGGTGGAGATTGGCGGCGATGAGCGGGATTTCCACCAACTCGTGCGCGTCGGAAAAAGAAGACATCACCGTGCGGGCGAGCATCGACGGTTCCAGGCGATGGCCGCCGGAAGAGCGGTTTTCAATCACAAGCTCCGGCAGGCGCTTGCGGATGCGTTCGAAGAAACGATAGGTGCCCTCGATTTGATTCCGCCGACCTTCGCCCTGTGAATCCGGATGATCACAGCCAAGACCAGCGGTCTCGTTGTAATCGACCTTCAAGTATCCGAAACCACAACTCTCCAGCAAATCGATGACCTTCTCGGTCAGATAATCGACTGCGGCGGGATCGTTCAGATCCCAGAAACGGCGTTGTCTAACGGTCACCGGGATGCTGTCCCGCATCAGGAAATGCTCGCCGAGCGAAAACGCCGTGCCCTGTGAACCGACGGTTTCCATCTCAAACCAAAGCCCGGGGATCAGTCCCCGCTTGCGGATTGATTCGGCGGCGGCGAGACCATCCGGAAAAAGCACGATACTGGGCTCCCAGTCACCATGGCCGCTGCTCCAGTCGGCATCACCTGCTGGCCCGCGAATCTGAAGCGTTGCAGGCTTTCGGAATTTCGCATCGTGTGACCCTGCGCGAAGGCTCCGGGATAGGAATCGCCGACGAGTTTGAACTGGAGCAGCGGGTCGATCGGACGCGCTGGCCACGGGTCGTCGCCGGGAAGCGCGTCGATGAATCCTCACCCCGCAGCGACTCACGCGGCGGTTATCCCAACCAGAGATGCAGGCAGCAATTCCAGCCCCACCCGGCCGGTCAGCGGATCATGCGGGTAACGGACGATCGTATCGCCGAACGTATGGATGGATAGTTATTCGTGCGGCATGGGATGAGGTTTACCACCAAGTTTCCTTCATGCCCATCTCGCGGGCAAGACCTTCCATCAGGTAGTAGTCGCCCCTACTGGTTTAGGCGCCTTTCGCCCTGCCGACGCCGTCGCCGACCTCCGCGAACTTGAGCACGCCCTGCGTGGTGGGGTCGGATTCGAGATAGGCGTCGGAGCAAATTTTCTGCAGCAAGGCATGCTTGGTCGCGGTGATGAATTCGTCCGCGGCACCAAGGGCCTCGAGTTCTTGAAACGCGCACCCGGCCGACCGCGGCGGCGGACGAGTCACGAAGCCACTCCTCTCCGTCATCAAGACGAAAATCCCAGATCGGGACGATTTCCTCAGCAAGAAGAGAGATGACCTTGTGGGCGACGCGCAGTGACGCATCGAGATAACGACGGTCGCCGGTGTAACGGTAGGCCAGCGCGAATCCATAAATCGCCCAAGTGGTGCCTCGCGCCCAATGCGACTCGACGGCGCGACCGCAATAATTATCCTCAC
>JBEDKU010000212.1:0-2581 GCA_041172045.1 Verrucomicrobiota bacterium
CAGATCGAGTTCACCGTCGAAGCTGACCCGCCGCAGTGGATTCCGTGGCCGGTCATCCGGCCGGCGGTTCCTTGAAACCAACACCAAACTTGTCCCGGCATAGCAACGCGACGCCGGAACCCCAACAAAACAACCAGCCCCAACCAATTACCATCATGGCCATCAAACTCATCGCAAATTACTCGAAGCGCCTCGGCCTGCCGGGTTACTCGTCCCACCAGTTCAGCGTCTCCGTCGAAACGGAGCTCATGACCACAGACGATGTCGCCGCGGAATCCGAGCGCCTCTATCAACGCCTCCAGTCCACCGTGGACGAACAGATGCTCCACACCGGCTTCGTCCCACCCGGCAACTACGGCATGGACCCTCCAGCCGAATCCAACCCGCACGCACAACCCGCCAACGTCACCCAAGTGGCCAACTGGCAGCGCGGCCCCGCGTGGAAGTGCTCGGACAAGCAGAAGGACCTTGTCCTGAAACTTGTCGAGGAACACCAACTCGACAAAGCCGACATTGAGGCGCTCGCCAACGAGCGGTTCGGCAAAGGCGTGCGCCAACTGAATAAAGTGGAAGCCTCCGGACTCATCGACGAATTGCTCGACACCTACGGCGGTGCAACCCGTCAGGGCAACCATGGCGGCTCCACCCGCCGCAACGGCTCCGCCTACACCGGCAGCCGCAGCAGAAAGGACGCCGCATGATCGCCAGCGTCACCGATCCGCCATTCGCTACCGGGCTCACCCCTTGGGCGCAATGCCTACCGGACCACATCAGCCCGACGGCGGCGAAGGCCTACCTGTCATGCTCGCTCAAGTTCTATTTCGAACGCGTGGCGTGCATCCGGAAAAAAACACCCGCAGCACTGCACCTTGGCAAGGCGGTGCACGCAGCGCTCCAGGCGTTCCATCTCGCCCGTTGGCGAGGTGGCGACGACTCACCTGAGACCATCGCCGCCGCTTACGAGAAAGCCTTCAGCGATCTCGAACGCGACGAAGGGCCTGTGAACTTCGACGACGAAACCGAACGCGAGAAATGCCGCATCGACGGCCTGCGCGTGGTCGCCGCCTACCTCGACTCCCCGGAGGCGATGAAGGAAAAGCCGCGTGCGGTGGAGGTGTTGCTCAAGGAGGACATCCCGGGTCTATCCGTTCCTCTCACGGGAGCGATGGATTTGGTCGAAGGCAACTTCACCCCGGTCGATTTCAAATCCGCCGCTGCCAAGCCCGACGCCGCGAACGCGGCGTTCGACCACGAAATCCAACTGGTCAGCTACCAACTGCTGATGGAAGCGGCGACGGGCGAAAGTCCGCCATCGCTCGACCTAGTGTTCCTGGTGAAAACCAAAACGCCCCAGATCATCCGCGTGAAATCCCCGCCGGCCGACGCACATCGCAAGCGCCGGGTCACCGCCCTGCTGGAAACCGCCGTCATCGGCATCGCCAGCAACCGCTATCACCCGCAACCCGGGATGCAGTGCTCGTGGTGCCAGTTCAAGAACGAGTGCATCGCGTGGCTTCCCGAAGTCTATCAGGTCAGGAGGGCAGCTTGAAATCCCTGCTCTTGCTCAGCGCGGTCGTCCTGCTGGCGGCCTGCAATCCACCCGCAAGCGGTCCTGCGGCACCCGACATGACCCCCGTAGGTGACGGGTTGAAATTGATAGGCTACGCCCTGGTGGGTGTGTCGGTCGTACTCGTCCTGGGAACCCTCCTTCGTCCCCCGCCATCACAATGAATCCCAAGCCCTATATCCACGTGTTTGCCGTGATCTCACTCACGGCGCTCACGCTGCAACTCGTCAGTGACTTCTGGCTTCCGCTTGTACTCGGAGCGGGTGCCGCCCTCGCGGTGGTAGCCCTCTTCCGGAGATAATCGAATCCCTAAGCATCCCACGCCCGTTCGGTTCCTTTGTGATCCGGGCGGGCGTTTTATTTTTCCCTGAAAACAACAAACCAACCCCAGACCTAACATCATATTATGAATACGAACAACAGTTCTCCAAATCAAACGCTTCTCGATGGCATTTGCCGCCGTGGAGTTTTAGTCGCAACTTCCGTCCGTTACTGGCGCGGTTGCAAGCGGCTCAATCCCGAAGACCTCGGCCTTGATCCCGCACACGTCTCCGAACGGCTCATTCAACTCGGTCACAAACGCCTGATTCCCCGCGACGCGCTTTCGGCCTTCGCCCTGATCGAATCCCGGGTGCAGGCCACTGTCGAAAGCTCCAGCTTCCCGTTCCTGGGAGGCATCGGCCGCTTCGTTCCTAATCCGCGCCTCGGCGACCTCACCGACAAGCTCGACAAACTCCGCGATGAATTTCGCGAAGCCACGTTGGACTTTGTCGCGGGCTACACACCGCTGCGCGAAAACGCGATGGTCGAATGGCGCGAGGCAGCACGTCACATGAACGGTAGCGCGGAACGCCTCATCCACACCATCGAGCAATCGTTCCCGCCCGCAGGTGACATCGCCAAGCGTTTCGGTTTCGAGACGCGCCTGTTCCAGATCGCAGCTCCCGACAGCATCCGCCTGGAGGTTGCCGATGGCATGGCGCAACTTGAAGTGGCGGACGACCGCCGCCGGAT
>JBEDKU010000213.1:0-4726 GCA_041172045.1 Verrucomicrobiota bacterium
ATGTAGGACATTGATGACTCAGCGACCGGTCGCTTCTGGAGTGGCGAGGTTGTCGCTGGACAGTTAGGTCGCCAGGATCGGCACCTCGGTCGGGCCGTCGCCGCTGATGTGCAGCACCTTGACTTTGTCGTCGAGGATCACGACCCGTTGCTTCTCGAACTGCATGCCCTCGGTCTGGGTAGCGACGAAGTTCTGCGAAAAAATGAGTTTGAGGGTGACCACATGGACGTCGTTGAAGGTTTTGTCATCGAGCTTGAACTCCTTGTGGAACTTGACGCCGGCGTGGTAGTCAAGGCGGCTGGACGGCTGCATAAAGCGATTGAGAGCCTGCTTGCCGTATTTTCCTACCAACTCCGAGTAATAGGCGACGGCGTCGGCGGTGATCGCACAGGGAACATGGATGCCGAGTTGGTCTTTGTACCACCACACCTTGTCTCCGGCGGGCGGCTGCGCCTCTTGCGGTTGGGCTAAGCCAAGCGGATCATTGGGGTCGCGGGTATTCGCGGCCTTGAGTAGCGCCTCTTTCGAGGGTTGAGCCGCTTCGGCGGCGGCGATCATGGCTGACTGCTTGTCATCCGTGGCTTCTCGGCGGATGGTGACTACGTGTTTCGTCGGGTCGGACGGCCACTCTTTCGGCTTGGAGTCCGGCAGAATGGCTGCCGTAACGGACGCGGAAAACGCGGCCCACGCCATGAACGCGGAGGTCAGAAGCATTGCGGGGGACGAGAGGGCACGGCGGAGCCGTATTGCTGACAATTGATTTTGGAAAAGGGATTTCATAGGATGTTTCCCGCAGTCGTTACTTTGATCGAATACTCACGACGAGAAGTGAATGAGGCGGCAGATCGACAAGCCCCTGTTTGAAAGAAAGATCGATGTCCCTGGGAGCCACACGAGAGGGATGCTAGATCTCGTTGAAGGACTCTGCTGATTCACCGGTAAGCAACATGGCCTTATACGTTCCGTCCTATGGCACGCCGTCCATCGTAAGTGTGCTGACAACGCTCTTTGTGGGATTACGATTCATCAGTGCAACGGCCCAATTCTTGCGGGACTTGTCGGCCGTGGCAACTGCATCCACCGTGGAAACCGAAGTGCCCGCGAGTTTCGCGCTCTTGACCTGTGCCGCCGCCACATGTTCTTGAAGCAGGTTGTTCCATCAGGTAACCATCCACCCTCTTCATGCCGTCCTGAGCACCCGAGCCGGTGACCAGCAAGTCCGGGTAGAGCCGCTTCATTTCCTTTGCTGTGTCGCGGACCCGATGGATGCATTCCTTGTCGTAACGCTCGTTGCCGACGCTCCAGCACTTGAGGTTGAACGGTTTGGGGTGGCCGTTGCCCTTACGAAATTCGGACTGCCGGCCGGTGGTACGGCGCGTCGTGCGCTGGGCGGACAATGTCAGCCACGGCAAGGAGGACCGGCGGCAGTCGCTCACCAAGGCGGAGTTCGTCGAGGGTGGGATGGTCGGGCCGGCGAAGGACAGGTAAATGGTTGCCAGATGACATGGGATTGTCAGGCGGTGGGGGAAGAGGTTCCCGCCATTCCGTTTTCGGTGGGCGACGGCAGATCGGCGCGGCAGCACGCAACGAGCGCTGGCATCAAGTCGAGGCGGAGAATGAGTCGGTACATCGAATCGGCTGCACGGTAATCCGATAACGCGGCTCTCCGCCATCAAGTGAACACATGATGGACGCATCAATGAACCTCGACCACTGTCTCCGCTGGCCGTGCGCCCGAATGCGCCGTATCCCAACAGCCATTACGCATCCCGAACTCTCACTAAAAATCCCCATCAACATGAAACCCAAATTCCTTCGCGTTCCATCAGTCGTCCGCCATCTCGCCGTCTTTCTCACCTGCGCCACCGCCCACGCCGTGGACTACACATGGGACGGTGGTGCCGACGCCCTCTGGACCAATGCCACCAACTGGTCCGCTGACACCGCTCCCGTTCCCGCCAGTGTTGCGAAGCTGATCTTCAGCGGCACCACCGTCACCACGACGAACAACGATTTCCCGGTCGATAGCACGATCTCAGGTTTCAGTTTCCCCAACACCAACAGCGGCGAAAGCTTCACCCTCGGCGGCAACACCATCACCCTCGCTGGCGGGGAAACCCGCACCACCGCCGCAGTCGCCACCGGCAGCATCACCGACACCATCGACCTCGGCTTCAAGCTCAATACCAACTTGTCCTGGTCGCTCGGAAACAATCACGGCATCACCATGAACGGCCTCATCAGCGAAGTGACCGGCACGCCGCGCTCGATTTCCGCATCGAACGGCACCGCCACCCTCTCGCTCACCAACGCGGGCAACTCCTTCACCGGCGAACTCGCCTCACAAAACGCCGCCTTCATCTCGGTCACCTCCATCGCCAATGGCGGCGTGGCCAGCGCGGCGGGAGCAGGAACCGCGATCCGCCTTGGTGCAGCCTTCACCGCTCAGGGGCGTTTCATTTACGCCGGAACCACGGCCGCCTCCACCGACCGCACGGTCAACCTCGCGGCGACCAACTCCGCCACCGCCACCCTGTTCAGCAGCGGCACCGCACCCATCACCTTCACAGGTCCATTCACCAACGCCTCGGTCGCGACCTTCACCAAGACCCTCACGCTCGGCGGCACCAATACCGGGGCCAATGAAATCACATCCATCCTCGGCAACGGAGCCGGTGGCGGCAGCCTCGCCGTCAGCCTGATCGACACCGCTGCCTGGAAGCTTTCCGGAAACAGCTCCTACAGCGGCGGAACCACGGTCGGAAATACCGCGCGCCTCAACATCGCCCATGCGAATGCGCTCGGCACCGGCACGCTCAACATAGCCAACGGCTCTTTCGACAACGCGGCCGGTTCCGACCTCACCATCCCCAACGCCGCCAGCGTGACCGGCAATCCCACCTTCGCAGGCACCTCGCCGCTCACCATCGGAGGAGACACCACTCTCGCAGGCACCGGCACCCGCCGCACACTGGTCATCAGCGCCGGCACGCTCACCCTCGGTGGCGTGGTCAGCGGTTCCAAGGGACTCGGCAAATCCGGCCTCGGCACACTCGTGCTCACCAACGCCAACAATTCATTCACCGGCGAGCTCTACACCCAGAACGCCACGGTTTCGATTTCCTCGATCAAGAACTCCACCGTCAACAGCGCCGGCGGCGCGGGCAGCACCCTCGAATTCGGCCCGGGCGGCATCCTCACCTACACCGGCACTGGCGACAGCACCGACCGCGCCATACTCCAGTCCGGCATCAATACGGGCGGTTTCCTCAACAACAACGGCAGCGGCGCGCTGGTGATGAACGGAACCTTCACCAACACCAAGACCAACGACCCCACCTTCACACTCGGCGGCTCCAACACGAACAACAATACCTTCAACTCCGTCATCGGCAACGGCTCCACCGCCGCGCTCTCTCTCGCCAAGGCCGGAACGGGATTGTGGATACTCACCCAGTCCAACACTTACAGCGGCACCACGACCGTCAACGAAGGCACGCTGCAAGTCGGCAACGGCGGCACCACCGGCAAGCTTCCCACCGGCAGTGCGATCGTCATCAACACCGATGGCAAACTCAGCTTCGATCGCTCCGACACCGTCGTGCAAGGCACCGACTTTACCGCCTCCCAGATCACCGGCGCAGGCACTATGGAAATCAAGGGTGGCGGCACGCTCCAGCTCAACAACGCGGACAGCTTCACCAGTGGCATCGCCATCACCGTCGCATCCGGTTCCACGCTCAACCTGAACTATGCCGGCTCTGAAACCATCGCCGCAATGACCCTCGGCGGTGCCTCGGCCTCCGCAGGCCTTCACAACTCAGGCACCGATCCCACCTTCATCACCGGCACCGGCACACTCAACGTTCAGCCGCCCGTCACCACCGTGCCCAACATCATCTCCATCGTCCGCAACCTGAGCGGCGATGTCATCATCACCCTCGACGCCCCCGCCGCTGGACTCACGGTGCAACAGTCCAACGATCTCTCGAATGGAAGTTTCACGGACATCGCATCCACCATCGTCGGCAATGTCATCACCATCTCCGCCGCGGTCACTGATCCGAATGCGGACGGCAAGGACTTCTATCGCGTCCGCAACTGATCCAGTCCCCATCATTTCATGAAATCCAAACGCACATCCCTCATCGCAGCCGCCGCAATCCTGGCGAGTGCTTCCTTTACCCATGCCGCGACCATTTCCTTTGACAATGGAAACGCGGACAACAACTGGGCCGTCGGCCTCAACTGGAGCACGAACACCGTCCCCGACACCGGCTCGGACGCCGTCGTGATCGCGCTCGTGACCAACGGGCACCTCGCCAATGTCTCATCGTCCGTACCGAATGCGGCCACCGTACGCATCGGAAACAACGCGAGCGGAGGCACCGTCAACATCCAGACCGGAGGCAGCCTCACCGCCACCACCGCCACACAGATCGCCACCGCCAACTTGTCCACCGGCACCTTGAACATCACGGGCGGCACCATGTCCGCAGCCTTATTGCAAGTCGCCGCCAACACCGCCACCGCCACCACAGGCTCCGTCAACATCACCGCAGGCGCGCTTTCATGGACGAATGCCAGTGTTGGCACCCAGGGAACAGGCACCATCGACATCAGCGGAAACACTGCCACCGTCAGCGGCAGCAGCCTCACCCTTGGCAGCGGCGGAAGCCTGGCTTTCACACTGAACTCCATCGGTGTCTCGCAGATCAGCCTCGTC
>JBEDKU010000214.1:0-3463 GCA_041172045.1 Verrucomicrobiota bacterium
GTAGTCGGCCGGTTGGTCATACGGATAGGGATGCGCCATCACGTTCATCGCCAGCCAGCCATTGGCGGCGTCGTTGGTGACGTTCGTCTTGGGCAGGCCATAGACCCCCGCATACTGCATGGTGATCAATGCGGGAAAACTCGTTCCACTCACCGGCCGGGCCATTTGCGCGTAGATTTTCTGACCGTTGTAGTTATCGAACTCGAGCTTGTAATAAAGCACGTTCGCATTTCCGCTATCCATCTGGGTGATCACCGTATTCATCGGCACCGCGTTGAGGGCGGCGATCTTGGAGGCCCAGAACGAGTCGAAATCCGCGGGCCGCGCCAAGGACGGGCGGATCTGGTTTTGTTCGGTGATCGCCCCGCCCAGCGCGCTGAGCTGGCTGCCGCCAGAAGGAATGGCCCTCAGGTCTGCCAGCAGGGTGGCGGGTTCAGTCAAGCCCGCCGCCGTGATCTGCGGATTTGGCTGCGTGAGGTCGATGGTCCCCGAAGCCACCTGCGTTCCACCGAATTTCTTGATGGTGTAGGTGCCGCTGGTAAAGGTGCCGCCACTGAAGCTGACATTCCAGGCGATCGGCGCACCCAAGCTGTAGACACCGTTCGCGTTGACCGGGGTCAAGGTCAAAGTCTGGGCAAAACAAACCGGCCACAGGATCAGGCTACAAATGGAAACAAGGAGGATTTTCATGGTAATGTTCCGGGTGGAGGACCTCCACCGGCTCCAGAACCGCTTAGCCCGGACCGACAACGCACGCAAGGCCGGGTGATGGCGCTCTTATCATCGATTTGTGACGCGATGTTGTGCGGTCCACCGGATCGACGGCGCGTAATGTTAGGAAATCAACTGCTGGTGAATATCACGAACTCCGATTCGAGGCCGCCAACGACTTCAAGTGCTCGCTCCGGGAGTATTTCGAAAGGGCTCGGCTGAGATCATTCGCATGTCGGTAGCCCAGATGATAGGCGGCCATCGCCTGCCATCCTTCCTCAAGGATCAGACGCCGCGCTTCCCGCGTCTTCAGAATTCGAACACACGCGCCGGGGATGTGCCGGATTGTTTGGTGAAAAACCGGTGCAGCGTGCTGGGAGTCATACGAAGATCATCACACCGAGCGGGCACCGGAGAGCGAATCGCGAGGTTGTTGGTCATCCAAGCGTGAGCGAGTTTCCACCGCACGTCACCCGTAGCGGGCGCGGGACGACTGGCGCGCTGGATTTCGATTTTCACCCGATCGCACAGCGCGGCAGGCAGGCATCGGCCAGCGACACCTCATTGCGACAGCGCGTGTGCAACTCCACCAGCGAATCCAAGGGACCATGTCCGGGAGCAAGCGCCAGACACCCGCCCGGCTCAGGGCATAAATCCGGCAGTCCGGGGCGACCTCGCCACACCCACACCAGGATCTCGGCCGGCGCCACCTTGGACTGGGTGATGCCAAACGCGCGGTCGGGAAACACGTTCAGCCGTAACGTGCTCGCGCTGATCTACACCGTGCCGGGCCTGCCGGCAGTCCCCGTGGCGGAGGCCGCGCGGACAGCCGCCATCAACGCCTTCGCGGAGGCGAAGGCGTCGCAGCCTAACGGCGGCAAGGCGGCCACCGCGGATAAAAACGACAAGCGGGGCGAGTTGATCGCCATGCTCAAGATCCTCGCGATCTTCATGCAGGTGGCGAGCAACAACAACCTGGCACTGCTGCTGTCCACCAGCTTCGAGGCGGCGAGCCAAAACCGTGCGCAATACCCACTGGCCAAGCTGGTGGTGGAGCGCATCGTGCCCGCCATGACCGGCACCATGCTGGTGTCGCTGTCGCGGCCGAAATTGGCCCGCGGTTGTGAGATCCGCGTGGCGGAGATCGGTCCGGACGGCGCACCCGGTGAGTTCCGCACGCCGTTCTTCGGCAGCAACTCGCGCAACGTCCCGGTCGAGAACCTGGTTCCCGGTGCGCTTTTCGCCCTGCAGGGCCGCACCATGGGTGGCAGCACCGGTTGTTCCGACTGAAGCGACGTGATCATCCAACGCGCCGCGTAACGACCGATGTCCGCCCCCCCAAAGCGCGGCAGGAGAGGTGACGAGCCTTCCCTGCCGCGTTTCCGTGAGAAGCCCTGACATGTCGCCGAGCGACGCGCCGTCCGCCCGAAATGACACACAGAAAAGCTCACCGGAAGCGGGTCGCCCTCAATGAGCGCCGTGCGGTCGCCCCCCCTCCCCCGAAAGGATGAGACCCGCTTTGTAATTGAAAAACATCATTCGACGTAGTTCCCAATCATCACTCCGATGTCACAACCTTCGTGTCCCACTTGAAATTTCTAACCCTCAACCACCCGAAAAACGCATTCATTCTCGCCACCTGCCTGTTCATCGGTCTGGTGCGCGCGGAGACGCTCTCGCCGCTCATCAGCGGGAAAAACTTCGAGGAGCGCGCCGGAAACTACCTCCGCTATTTGGTCACCGCGCAGCCCCGCAACCCGGATTTCCCGAAGGAGGCCATGCCCGTCTATGCCGCACGCCTCCAGCTCGGCACCGACCCGGCGGGCACCCGCGCCGCCATCGACAAGATGCTCGACGCCACCGTCAAGGCACGGCCGGACCCCTTCAACATGCACGCGGTGATGCATGCGTATTTCCTGCGTCGCGACGCGTTCACCCCGGAAATGCGGGAAAAAATCAAACGCATTGTCGCCACGCCGAATTACGGCAAGCCGGCCGGTGTCTCGCTCAACTACGAACTCATGCGCGGTGGCGCCGGATTCCTCGCCGCCCAGGAATGGCCGGAGCTCACGGACAGCTCCGGCAACGACGCGAAGAAAATCCGCGAGCGCTGCCGTGACTATCTGATGCGGCAGTTCCGCGAGACGTGCGCCCGCAATGCCAGCGAATACGACGCGCCGGTTTACTACGGCACTGACTTCGCCCCGGCCCGCATGGTCGCCGAGTTCAGCCAGGATGAGGAACTCGCCCGCGCCGCGAAGATGACCCTCGATTTCATGCTCATCCAGACCGGCGCGCACTGGCTGCACGGCTATCACATCAGCACCGCCGGGCGCGGCAAATACTGGGGCTCGCTTGCCCTCAGCCCGCATTCCGCCTCCGCCACCAGCGGCATGGCATTCCTGTTATACGGTTCCAGGCAACCCTTCAACATCGCCTCCGCCCCCCAGGCCTACTGGCTGGCGCACCCCGGTGGCGCGATGGACACGGATTTCCTCGGCCGCTGGCAGGCCTCGCTGCCAGACGAACGCACCGTGCTCGCCAACCAGATCTGGCCCGGTCACGGCCAGATCGTTCACAAGATCGCGTGGTTCACCGACGGCTACGGACTCGCCAGCCAGCGCGAGGACGAGTCGCCGTTCAACTCCTTCCTCTTCAAGGAATGCCGCCGCACGATGATGAAATGGGACAGCCCGAAACCCGCGAGCACCTTCACCATCCTTCAGGAAAACCGCAGGCGCCCTAACGCGAA
>JBEDKU010000215.1:0-3466 GCA_041172045.1 Verrucomicrobiota bacterium
CCCCGGATGTGGATTGCCCTCCATCGGGCCAGCGAGGATGCGTCCTCCGGATCGTTTTCTCAGAGGCGCAAATGCGCCTTCTGGATTGGGAGGCGGTGGAGCGGAGGATTCTGAGTTTGAGGTGAAACCCCGCCTCTCAAAGATTGATTGATTTGGTGCCCTTAAAACGCTAGTTTCCATTCGTCCGCAGGATACAGGCGGGTTTTCAGATTCGATCCACCATGCCCCAGCCCAAAGATAAGAGCTTGTTGGAAGAGCGTGCTGCTGAGAAACGAGCAGCGCGCAAGGAGGACCTTGCTCGTCTGGAAAGTGGAGTAAGTCCGGAATTGCTGCAGCGCGAGAATTCGATCTTCCCGAAGTCATTTTTTTCGAACGCCCGCATCTCCAATCTCAAGCAAGCGGTGGGCCGGTGATGACAGCGGATACCCGGCCTGAAGATTACCTCGGGGTTCTTCAAAGTCTGACGGATGACGGGTGTTCCTATTTTCTCGAAGGTGGCCAGGCGGTCAACTTCTGGGCGGAATACTTCACGCTTCGCGAAGGTGGGGTGATCGAACTGGAGAAATATCAGCCATTTACCTCGAAGGACTGCGACCTATGGGTGAGCATGGCGGCGTTCGAACATTTTGAGGCGAAAACCGATGGGAAACTCAAAAAAGGGACATCGCCAGCCGATGGGCAGTTGGCGGTCTTCACGACTTATGGTGAGCCACCTTTGAAAATCGATCTGATGTCGGGAGTCTTCGGGATTCCACCGGCCGATATCGGGAGACTCGAAAAAAGAGCGCTCGAAGTGAGAGGGGTTCGATTGTTGGATCCGTTGTTTTTGTTCAAAGGCAAGTGCCACAATTTGGTGAAACTCCCCCAAGGCGGCAGGCAGGATCTGAAGCATTTGATGATGCTCGGTTTGATTCTACCTGCCTATTTGGAAGAGTTGTTGGAGGCGGTCAAAACGGGAGAAATCGACGCGCGGCAGTTTCTCAACGAGATCAAATTGTTGCTGCAAATAGGCAAGGAAAGCTGGGTGCGGCAAGGTCTGGAAAAAGCGGGTTTCACGCTGGCGGAGGTAATCCCGATTGAGATCATGTCGTCATGCGGACTTGAGAAGATCGAGCGTTTTACCAAGTCCACGTGGCCAGGGTGTTAGTTTTCCGGCGCTCTGGAATGCGTCGGAGATGGCTGAACGGCTGCTCTCGGATCACATCGGATCTGCATTCCACGACTCCCACCTTTCCTTCGAAGGGCCGTAGCCGATGGTTTCCTCGCGCAGGCCGATTTTACGGAGCTTGGCGCTGACGCGGTCCATCTTCGCCCGTTCCGGGTGGTCCTTGGCGAGGAAGCGTTCTTTGAAAAACAAGAGCTGATGCTCGGGGCCGGTGGTGTGGTCGATGACGGAGACGAAGAGCCGCCGGAGGTCGATCTTGATGCGGGTGAGTAGCTCGGGCAGCGGTGTGGTGTCGAAGTCGCGGTAGTAGTGGAAGGTGAGTTTGCGTGAATGCAGATGGATCTTGATGAGGTCGGCCTCGCGGGGATCACCGTAAAGGCGGGCGGCGTACTCGACATAGACGCGGAGGATGACCGGGAGTTCGTCGAGCAGACTGCGGTGGACGGTGAAGTGGCCTTCCCTCGGATCGAGGAAGCCGAAGTCGAGTTGGGCGACGGCGATTTCCAGTTCGTCCTCATCGCCAGCGGCGAACATGAGTTCGCGGGCTTTCTCCTCGGCATTGGAGTAGTTGCCGAAGAAGGCGCGGAGATCGCGCTGGAGGCGGAGGGAAAGCTGGTTGAACGGGATCTTCCGCCGGAGCTGGGCGGCGGCGATGAAGACGAGCAGATCCTCTTTCCGGCGCTGGCGGGCGGCGTTGAAGGTCGGCTCACCGAAGCGGTCGATGAAAAGTTGGAGCGCGCGTGGTAGGGAACCGCAAGCTTGGCGGACATCGGCGAGGCGGTCGAACTCCTCGTCGCGAGGGATGCGGCCTAACACGAGAACGGACTCCCAGAATTCATCGAGCAGCTCGCGGTGCGTGTCGTAGGGATCGCGTTTCGCCCGGAGTGCCTTGAGGATTCCGAGGCGGCGGGAGAGCGATTCCCAATCGATGAAGCGGCGGGCGCGGGAAGCGAGGAAGTCGTGGAGTTCCGCCGTGTCGCGGAAGATCAGATAGACACCGAGGCCGACCGGCACGGCTTCGGTGTGCAAGGTGTCTTCGAGCAGGGCCTGGATTTCCGCAGGTTCGAAGAATTTCTGAAACGTGTCGCGACGGGTAAGCACGCCATCGCCGAAGGTGAGGACGTCATCATAGGCTTCCTGCCCGGCGATGAGAGTGGAGACGAGCAGCGCGCGCCGGGTGTGCTGCCAGGCGTCGAGCACGGCCTCAACGCGTTCCGCGGGATCTTCGATCACATTGAGGACGAAGCCGAGACTAACGACGTCGGCGGATTGCTTCTGCTCATCCGGCGCATGGACCGGATCCCAGCCGCTGGAGGGGTGTCCAAGTTTTTCAATCGCGATCACATCCCCGCCGTGGCCGCAGCCGTAGTCGAAAAAGGATTCGCCCCGGCGGAGTTGGCCGAGTTCGAGCAGCGTCTTGACGGGTTTGGATATTTCACGACGAACGAGCGCGGTCTTGTGTCGTTGGATTTTTTTCTGCGGCGCAGCTTGGGGTGCGGGTGTCCCCTGCCCTATTTCGACGAGACGATGGCCTTTGAACGCGAGTCCCTTTTCGGCGAGTGCGCGTTCCCAGTTCAGGTGGAAACCGATGCGTGCCGTATCATCCAACAGGCCGGCGGCTTCTTCCTGGCGCGTGAGTTTGGCGAACTTCCCGTGCTGTGGGTGCTCCGGCGGCAGGAAGGTTTCCTTGCGGTGGAGGATCGGCGGATTGGCGCGTGTCCGGTAATCGTCGCGGCGGGTCTTGCCGGTGACGAGATCGACAAGGACCGATTCCTTGAGGGCGGGGTGCGGGGTTTTTTCGAAATCCGGATAGGCGAGGAACGAGATCTTCGGTGAGGCCGTGTGAAATTTGAGCAAGTTGAATGCCGGGCCGATTTCCATGCGCTTCCTAAGCCCGGCCACGGTGATGCGGAGCAGCGCCGGGACGCGGGTGTCGTCGCCGGGATCGATGATATAGACCGCGCCGGGGAGCCGCTTGCCGAAGGGCAGCGCATCGATGGCTTGGAGATATTCGTTGGCGGTCATGATGACTTCGATACGCGAGAGATGACAGATTCGTGCCGCAGGGGGAAGAACCCAACCGGCATGATCCCGAGTTCCTGATCCGGTCGGGACAGCAACTGTCCCGACTCCTTAGGCTGGCGCTCGTCACCGGCATCCCCTACTGCTCGCCCCATGTCCCAGCCCTACCTCTCGCTCGAAGCCGAACTGCATGACGCGTTCTGGGAGGCGGAGGATGACGGCTCGGAGGTGAGGTTGATGGCGGAGTTTCTGAAGAAATTTCCCGGTCCGGCGTTGGAA
>JBEDKU010000216.1:0-4397 GCA_041172045.1 Verrucomicrobiota bacterium
CCAACAGAATGACATCACAGGGGCCGACGCGAGTGCGGGACTCGATCCCGCGGTCGGTGTAGTCGAGGTCGCGTCCGGGGTTGACCCAGTTTTCATGCCATACGGTCCTAACCGCCGCGCGGTCGGCGGCGGTGAATCCTGCCGGTATTCCTGACAAGTCATTGTCGAAATAGTCATGATCATCCCAGGTGGTGAGGATGGGAGTGCCTGCGGCAAGTGCCCGCCAGCCGGGCGACAGGTCGCGGAGCAGATAGTCCGAGCGATGCAGTCCCACCAGGTTGTTGCGGTCGTCCGCTGCCAAGTCCCCGAGGAGCAGCGCCGCGGAAGCCTTGCGGGAGGCCATTTGCCGGAGCAGCGCGGTATTCCACAATCCGGATTTGTGAAAGTCCGCGCCGAAGAGAATCCGCGTTTCGCTGGCCGCAGGTTCTTTCGCTGGCGCGGTCCGGGTGATTTCCGGGATCGGGATCTCGTTGCCATCGACCACGATTTGATAAATCGGCGGCCGACCGGGAACGGTCCCCTCGACCGGAATAATCGCCGTTAGATCCGATTTCTCAGTGCTCGCCACCGGCCCGAAGGTTTTCGATCCGTTGGCCGTTTGTGCTTTCACTTCGACCTTTGCGGGTATGGCGGTGCGCACCCAAACCGTGTGTTCGCCCTCGGGCGTGAGACCCAGCATCGGTCCGCCGGTCAATACCAGGCCGGCCGCCTCTGCCGCCACTGCGATCGTCGGCTGATCCGCAATGCGGGACTGGCGGTTTGCCTCCAAGACAAGACGCACGGCCTTGAAATACCGCGCGATCTCCGCGGAGGGTTGCGATAGGGCCAAAAAAGCGTTGTCCACATCCGGCGTGCCGCGATGGGCGGAGTTCAAGTCCAGTTGTGGTTTCTGGGAGTTCTGGGCGTGCCCGGAAATGGACGCGGCACCCGCAAGTACCAGCAGCGGTATTCCATGGAGGAGTAGGGATTTCATGACATGGAATGGGGAAGAAGCGCCAAAGCACTCTCAGCAAGATAACAACAACTCCCGCGTGGGTCGGTGCCGGAACTTCACATGCATTCACGGGATGAAACGGGCGCCGACGTTTACCGCAAGGGGCATCACGCCACGGCCACTTCGACCTGCTTGTCCACGTCCTCGCGGAGGTTCTCGATGATGAAGTCCTGGCGGTCGGGGGTGTTCTTGCCCATGTAAAAGGCTAACAATTCCTTCACGCCCTTGCCTTCCTCATACTCGACGTGGTCGAGGCGCATGTCGGGGCCGATCATGAAGCTGAACTCGTCGGGCGAGATTTCCCCGAGGCCCTTGAAGCGGGTGATCTCGGCGGCTTTGCCCAGCTTGGCCATGGCCTTCTTGCGCTCGTCGTCGTCGTAGCAGTAAATCGTTTCCTTCTTGTTGCGGACGCGGAAAAGCGGGGTTTGCAGGATCCAGAGGTGGCCGTCGCGGATCATCTCCGGGAAGAACTGGAGGAAGAAGGTGAGCAGTAACAGGCGGATGTGCATGCCGTCGACATCGGCATCGGTGGCGATGACAACTTTGTTATAACGCAGGTATTCGATGCCGTCCTCGATGTTGAGCGCGGCCTGGAGCAGGGCGAACTCCTCGTTTTCGTAAACGATCTTGCGCGGCAGGGCGAAGGTGTTGAGCGGCTTGCCACGGAGCGAGAAGACGGCCTGCGTCTCGACGTCACGACTCTTGGTGATGGAACCGGAGGCGGAGTCGCCCTCGGTGATGAAGAGCGTGGATTCCTCGCGGCGCTTGTGCTTGCTGTCGTAGCGGACGCGGCAGTCGCGGAGTTTTTTGTTATGGACCTTCGCCTGCTTGGAGCGCTCGCGGGCGATTTTCTGGATGCCCTTGAGGTCCTTGCGCTCGCGCTCGGCGGAGAGGATGCGCTTCTGGATGGCCTCGGCGACCTGCGGATGCTTGTGCAGGTAGTTGTCGAGATTGGTCTTGAGGAAATTCCCGATGAAGGTGCGCAGCGACTCGCCGCCGGGCTCGATGGTGGCGGAGCCGAGCTTGGTCTTGGTCTGCGACTCGAACACCGGTTCGATGATGCGCACACAGACCGCGGCCTCGATGCCGGCGCGGATGTCGGACGGCTCGTATTGTTTTTTATAGAATCCGCGGATGACCTGGACGAGCGCCTCGCGGAAGGCGGCGAGGTGGGTGCCGCCCTGCGAGGTGTTCTGGCCGTTGACGAAGGTGTAGTATTCCTCGCCGCTTTCCGGCGTGTGGGTGAAGGCGATTTCGATGTCCTTGCCGACGAGATGGATCGGCGGATAGAGCGCCTCGTTTTCCATTTCCTCGCGCAACAGATCGAGCAGACCGTCCTTGGAGCGGAACTTCTTGCCGTTGAAGTTGATGGTGAGCGCCGGATTCAGATAGGAATAATAGCGGCACATCTTCTCTACGAACGCTTCCTTGAATTTCGCTTTGGGAGGGAAAATCGTGCGATCGAGTTCGAAGGCGAGGCGCGTGCCGTTAGGAGCCTCGTCGCGGCGCGGGTTTTTCATGTCCACGGTGAGCTGGCCTTTCGAGAATTCGAGCGCCTTGGTCTCGCCATCGCGCCACGCCTGGATTTCGAAAAAGTTGGAAAGCGCGTTGACCGCCTTGATGCCGACGCCGTTCAGACCGACGGATTTCTTGAACGCCTCGCTGTCATACTTCGCCCCGGTGTTGATCTGGGCGGCGCAGTCGAAGAGTTTTCCGAGCGGAATCCCGCGGCCGAAGTCGCGCACTTCGACACGGCCTTCCTCGTCGATTTCCACCTTCACTTCCTTACCGTAGCCCATGATGTGCTCGTCGATCGAGTTATCCACCGCCTCCTTGAGCAAGATGTAGAGGCCGTCGTCGGGCGAGGAACCGTCGCCGAGCTTGCCGATATACATGCCGGGGCGCATGCGGATGTGTTCGCGCCAATCGAGGGATTTGATGTCGTCTTCAGTGTAGTCGGCTGCCATGGGGAAAATTGTTCCGGGGTTCCTAAACGGTCCGTCTCCCGGGTGCAAGGGCAGGAAACGGAACCGCCCGAAGAATTGCCTTACGGCGGCTATTCGCGTTCGAAACGCAACCGCAGGAAACGCGGAATCGACGGGTTCACGCCCGCCGGATCGGCTGCACGCATGGTTTCAACCGCTCCAGGCGCGACGATTTCCAGCGGGACGGGCGACCACGTGACAAAATCCGCCGAAGCCTCCGCAAAATAACGAATGCCCGGCAGATTGGCGGGGCGCGTGAAGGTGAGCGAGAAGCCGCCCTGCTCCATCACGCCTTGCACGGGCGGAGTGAATTGCCGTGGGTTCACGCCCAGCGCGAATTCGGCGAGGTTGGACAAGCCGTCGGCATCGGGGTCCGCCGGATCGGCGGCAAGTCCTTCCGTTTGCTCAAGCTCGGTGAAATAGGTGTTTTGCCAGAGGGCCAGTTCGTCGGCGGCGATGATGAGCGTGGCGGAGGAGATGCCTTGGAAAGTTGGATCGGTGATCGTGGCGGTGACCGGATAGGAACCGGCAAGGGTGGGAGCTGCTGGAGAGCCGTCGTAGAGGATCGCGAAATCCTTGCCGGTCGGTGTGGTGGTGACGGTCACGGGTTTCGGATCTCCATCGTAGGTCGTCGCGAGGCCGGTGATTTCCAGGGTGGCGGTGGCTTTTTCGATGACGAGCGTGGCGGTGGCCGCGCCCTGATAGTTCGGATCGGTGATCGTGGCGGTGACGGGGTAGCTACCGGAGTTTGTCGGGGGTGTGGCGGATTCGTCGTAGAGGAAAACCACGGATCGACCGGCTGGCGTGGTGACGTCGGTGACGGATTTCGGATCTCCGTCGTAGGTCGTCGCGAGGCCGGTGATTTCCAAGGTGGCGGTGGCTTTTTCGATGACGAGCGTGGCGGTGGCCGCGCCTTGATAGTTCGGGTCGGTAATGGTCGCTGTGACGGGGTAGCTACCGGCATTTGTCGGTGGGGTGGATGAATCGTCGTAGAGGAAAGCCACGGATCGACCGGCAGGTGTCGTGACGGCGGTGACGGGTTTCGGATCTCCGTCGTAGGTCGTCGCGAGGCCGGTGATTTCCAAGGTGGCGGCGGCTTTTCCGATGACGAGCGTGACGCTGGCCGTGCCCTGATAGTTCGGGTCGGTGATCGTGGCGGTGACGGGGTAGCTACCGGCGTCCGTCGGTGGGGTGGATGAGCCGTCGTAGAGGAAAGCCACAGCTCGACCGGCTGGCGTGGTGATGGCGGTCACTGGCTTAGGAGTTCCGTCATAGGTCGGCGTAAGACCAGCCAGCGCAACAGTGGCGACGGCTTTTTGAATGACGAGCGTGCCGGACGCGCTGCCTTGATAGTTCGGATCGGTGATGGTCGCGATGACCGGATAGCTACCGGCGTCCGCTGGCGGCGTGGATGAGCC
>JBEDKU010000217.1:0-2847 GCA_041172045.1 Verrucomicrobiota bacterium
CCCACAAGCCACGCACTTGGATGTCGCGGAAAATCAGCAGCCCGTTCGGAATCGTCAGCGGTTTACGTCCCATCGCGCCATAGGTGATGTGGCCGCCGCCTTCACGCAGCAGCTTCATCAGGCGCAGCGCGCTCTCACCGCCTACCGCGTTGAAGGCGAGCGCGGCATTCGCGCCGCCGAGTGCTTCCTTGGCGGAAGCGTAGCCGCTCTCGTCATCGATCAAAACCTCGTCCGCACCGAGTCCACGGAGTTCCTCAAACAACTCCGGACGCCGGACGAATGAAATCGTGCGGATGCCGAGGTCCCGTGCGAGCTGAATCACACAGCGGCCGACGCCGGAATTCCCGACGTTTTGCACGATCCATGAGCCTTTTTCCAGCGGGGCGAATCCGTGAAGCAGCCGCCAGGCCGTCGCGGGATTCACCTTGAGCATCGCCGCCTGAAGCGGGTCGATGGAGGATGGAAGTTTGTAAAGCGAACTGCCGGAAATCGTGGTGTGGGAAGCCCAGGTCGAGGCGCGACGGAGAAAAATCACGTGGTCCCCCGCCTCGAAATCCGCGGAATTACTCACCTCCACGATGCCGCATCCCTCGATGCCGGGGGTGGCGGGCAGTGCGGGTTTGATGCCGTAGGTTCCCTCGATGGTATTGAGGTCCGCCGGGTTCAGTGGCGCGGCGAGAATCCGGACCAGGACCTCGCCGGGAGGCGGAGACTGTGCAATGAGCGCTTCCCCTTCGAATTCAACCACCTCCTGGGGCGGCCCGAATCGCTTGAAAACCAGCTCCTTCCCCACACTTGTCGAATCGTCGTCATCCATGAAACGAATCTGCCACACATCCGGGCCATGCCAAGCAGCAAGAAGCGCGGAACCATCGCGCTTCCAAGAAAATATCCGGGCCGGTTAACAATGTTTTGCCAACCGCGCTTAATGCTTCATCATTTCCCGCATGAAACAGGTTTTTTGGATGATCGCACCGTGCGTTCTCGCGCTCACTTTTTCGAGCTGCGCAACCAGCAAAAAGGGAGGCACGCAAATCGCAGGGACCGGCCCTTTTGATAAAAACGGACGATACATCGAAGAGTGGGCGGACAATCCGTCGAAATGGCGCAAGGGCGGCAACGCACCGTCGCCGCATGAATTGAAGTCGGACGAAGTGCCGGAAATCGCCAAAAACGAGCAACCGCCGCAAAATTCGAATCCACTTCCTCCCACCGGTTCGTCCAAGCCGACACCGGTGATCGCCGAGACCCGGGTCTCGACCAAGGCCAGGACCACCGTCAAGGAAACCACGCCGGCCGTTGTGAAATCAACTTCGACCACCCGGAGAACCCAGCCCGCCGTGGTCAAGGCGAAGCCCAAGCCAAAACCGGTCGTCAAGGCCAAGCCGAAATCCACCCGCTACGTGGTCAAGAGCGGCGACTCCTTGTCCGCGATCGCCGGCCGCACCGGCTCGTCGGTCTCCGCGATCAAGAGCGCCAACGGCATTTCCGGCACCCTCATCCGCCCCGGCCAGTCGCTCGTCATTCCGAAACGCTAATCAGGCCGAAGATCGTCTTGTAAAACGTTTCGGCGGTGAGCTGGTTGCCGCGAGGACTTGGGTGGCTGCCGTCCTCCATGAAGAGCGCGGTTCCCCGGCCCGCCAGGAATTCGGCTTCCCAGGCGTCGCCCACGGGCACGATTCCGAGTCCGCCCGCATTCTCCGCTGCGGCCTGATAGCCGTCCCGCAGCCGCCGCGTCATCGCTTGGAAATTATCGTTAGAGATGTTCTTGTCGCCGTCGCGGCGGCCCCAGGTTTGATAGAGAATGGGAACCGCGCCCTGTTGCCGGACCAACAGAGCCAGCTCGCGCAGCGGCGGAAACATGACAGCGGCGCGTTTCCGGGCGGGAAGCGCGGGAATCTCGCTTTGTTCCTGGATCACCACGATGTCCCAGCGCCCCTCGCGGATTTTCCGCAGCGTCGCGGCGCTTTCAGCATGCCGTTTGAGCGTCCAGCCGCCGGACGTCGCGTGCCCGACCCTCACTTTTTTTCCCTGCCCGACGGCCAGTCTGGAAAACGCCTTGGGCACGCCGAAGCTATAGCTGTTCCCCACGAAGAGCACCGCCAGCTCCGGCTTCTCCCCCACCCTCCCGGCCAGCTCCCGGCGCGGATCGGGTCCCGCCGGCAGACGGGGCTGCGTCGAACAGGCGGAAACGCCGAAAAATCCGAGCAGGCACGAAAGGTTCACGAGAAGGCGGGCGAGGGATTTCACGCTCTTGGGTGGGCGGTGTCGTAGGCTTGTTTGAGACGCTCCTTGGTCACGTGGGTGTAAATCTGCGTGGTCGAGAGCGAGGCGTGACCGAGCAGCGCCTGCACGCTGCGGAGATCCGCGCCGGCGTCCAGCAAATGAGTGGCGAAGCTGTGGCGGAGTTTGTGAGGACTGATGCCGAACGGGATGCTGCTGTGTTTCAAATACTTCTTCAGCAACTGATCCACCGCCTGCTGGGTGATGCGACGAAGGCGCGTGCTGAGAAACAACGGCCCGGAAGTGACCGCCGCCGCCTGGCGGTAGCGCTGGATGGCGCTGAGCGCCGGCCCGCCGACCGGGACCATGCGCTCTTTCGAGCCCTTGCCGATGACCCGCACAGTTTCGCCGATGAAATCGACATGTTTGACATCCAGCGCCAGCAGTTCGGAAATCCGCAGCCCGCAGGAGTAGAACAACTCGAGGATCGCCGCATCGCGCAGCGGCAACCATGCCGGGGACTTGCGATCAACCGTTAGCCGCAGCGGCATTTCCAGCAACTCGTCGATCTGTGCGATCGTCAGCACCACCGGCAGACCGCGCTCGGGTTTCGGCAAGAGTACC
>JBEDKU010000218.1:0-4392 GCA_041172045.1 Verrucomicrobiota bacterium
CTCCGTTCACTCCGGATTCAGCCACTTCCAATAGCGGTAGTCCGGTCGAGGAAATCATCGTCGATGTGCCTAACATTCTGCTCGCGAATCCGGCACTCTTCGTGCGCGTCACGGCTCAGTAACCTCACGCCACCGGAGTCACCTGAAGACCTGATTTGAAAACCAACGCCCTCCCCGCAACCACGTTTTCGGGGAGGGCGTTTTTTTCAAGGTTACCAAGCTCCGGACATCTGAGATTCCGCATCTGATCGCTCCCACATGAATTCATCCTCTCCTTCCAGCCGGTCTCATTCCCACATCCATCGGACGGTTTGTTTGATTGTCGCACTAACGTTCTGCGCGCAGTCCGGGAAATCCGCCACTCCCGACGAATTGACACGCGCCATCCCCGCCACCTTCGAGCGAGCAGCGGCGCAGTATGAGCTGCTGTTGGCAAGCGTCAAAGACGACCCTAAGATCCCCCGCACCTTCGAGCACGGCAAGGTGGTCACGGTCGCCCCGAAGGACTGGACCAGCGGCTTCATCGCCGGTTCGTTGTGGTATCTTTATGAAGCCTCACGCGACCCGAAATGGCTCGCCTCCGCGCAGGACTACACCGCGCGACTGGAGTCGATCAAAGACCACCGCGGCAGCCACGACGTCGGCTTCATGCTCGGCTGCAGTTATGGAAACGGCTACCGGCTCACGAAAAATCCTGATTACCGGAAAGTCCTGCTGCAAGGCGCGGCCACTCTATCCACCCGCTACAATCCCGCCGTCGGTCAGCTGCGCTCTTGGGACCACGGCAAATGGAGTTTCCCGGTCATCATCGACAACCTGATGAACCTCGAATTCCTGATGTCCGCCGCTCGCGAGAGTGGCGAAACGCGCTTCAAGGAAATCGCCATCTCCCATGCGGACAAGACCCTGAAAAACCATTTCCGGCCCGACTCCAGCAGCTTCCATGTGGTCGACTACGATCCAGCCACCGGCGAGGTGCTGGCGAAGAAAACCCATCAGGGCGCGGCCGATGATTCCGCCTGGGCGCGCGGCCAGGCTTGGGCGCTCTACGGCTACACCATGATGTTCCGCGAGACTAAAGACCCCACCTATCTCGAGCAGGCGGTCAAGGTCGGGAATTTCATCCTCAACCACCCGCGTCTACCGGCAGACAAGATTCCCTACTGGGACTTCGACGCGCCCGACATTCCCTCCGCCCCGCGCGACGTCTCGGCGGCCGCCGTCATGAGTTCCGCCCTCGTCGAACTCAGCGGCATGACCCAAGGCGCACAAAGCTCCGCGTTCCTCACCCTCGCCTGCCAGCAACTCACCTCGTTGTCCTCACCCGCCTACCTCGCGAAATCCGGCGAAAACGGCGGCTTCATCCTGCTTCATTCGGTCGGAAATTTGCCCAAGAACTCCGAAATCGATGTCCCGCTCAATTATGCGGACTATTATTTCCTCGAAGCGCTCATCCGCTATCAACAACGTTCCAGAACTCCATGAAAACCATCACCCGCTACCTGTCCATCTTCTTCGCCGTGGTCGCCACGTCCGCGGCGAAGCCCGCTGAAGTCACCCCGCTCTCGCTGCCGGGCAGCGAAGCCTTCGTTTTCCGCAAGGCGGGCGAGGCCGAGTTGCGCCTGCACGTCGTGAAACCCAAAGACTGGGCCAAGGAGGACTCGCGGCCCTGCCTCGTCTCTTTCTTCGGCGGCGGCTGGAACAGCGGCACCCCCGAGAGCAGCATCCGCTGGGCGAAGTGGGCGGCGGATCATGCGATGCTCGGCATCGCTCCGGACTACCGGACCCGCGACCGTCTGAAAGGCACTCCGGAAGACTGCGTTTCCGATGGCCGCGCCGCAATCGCGTGGATCGTCGAACACGCCAAGGAACTCGGCATCGATCCGAAAAAAATCGTCGTCCTCGGTGGTTCCGCCGGCGGTCACGTCGCCGCCTGGACCGCCATCCCGGCGCCCGGCCCGGGCAAGGACGACCCCGCTCCGCAAGTCCTGCCCGCCGCCATGATCCTGCTCAATCCGGTGACCGACACCAAGGCCGGCGGCTACGGCGGCCCCAAGCGCTTCGATAAAAGCGAGGCCCGCGCGCTCGCCTGCTCCGTCACCGACCAGATGCCCGCCAAGATGCCGCCTTCCATCGTGTTCCACGCCACGGCCGACACCACCGTGCCCTACGCCAATTCCGTGGTATTCCACGACAAACTGGTGGCGAACGGAAATCGCTGCGAATTGATCACCTTCGAGGGGCTCGGCCATTCCTACTACTCCAACAAATTCGGCGCCGAGGGCAAAGCCGCCTACGCGCGGACGACTGAAGAGATGGACAAGTTTCTCAAAAGCCTCGGGCTCATCGAATAGCCAACCTTCCTTTCATGAAATCAACCGCCACCACGTTTGTCGCGTTCCTATCCCTCGCCTCTCTCGCGGCGGCTGATCAAAAGCCAAACATCCTGTTCATCGCCATGGACGATCTCCGCCCGGAGCTCGGCTGTTATGGGAGGGATTACATCAAGAGTCCCAACATCGACCGCATCGCCAAAGCCGGGATGACATTCAAGCGCGCGTATTGCCAGCAGGCCGTGTGCTCCCCGTCGCGCACCAGTTTGATGACCGGCACCCGCCCGGACACGACCCGCGTCTGGGACCTCGTCACGCATTTCCGCACGACCACGCCGGATGTCGTCACGCTCGGCCAGCACTTCAAGGCCCATGGCTATTTTGTCCAGGGCATGGGCAAGATCTATCATAACAGCCTCGACGACGAAGTCACCTGGTCCGTGCCTTTTCATACACCCAAAGTGCCCAGGTATGCGCTGCCGGAAAACCTCACGCTCGACCAGCGCCAGGTCACGGGTAAAGCGAAGTCGAAATCCCGCACCCCGGCCAATTCCCGCGGTCCGGCCTTCGAGGCGGCGGACGTGCCGGACGCCACGTTTCAGGATGGCAAAGTCGCCGAGCTTGCGGTCGCCACGCTGCGCGACATGAGCGCGAAAAAGCAGCCGTTTTTCCTCGCCGTGGGATTTGTGAAACCGCACCTGCCTTTTGTCGCTCCGAAAAAATACTGGGATCTCTATGATCCAGCCGCCATCCAGCTCGCGCCGAACCCGTTCTATCCAAAAGACGCCCCGGAATACGCCATCTTGAACCATTCCGGCGAACTCAGAAGTTATCATGGCATTCCGTCGGACTCGATTCCCGCCGACCTCGCCCGCCAGCTCAAGCACGGCTACTACGCGGCGATCAGTTATGCGGACGCGCAAGTCGGCATGGTGCTCGACGAACTCGACCGCCTCGGCCTCCGCGAAAACACCATCGTCATCCTGTGGGGTGACCATGGCTGGAAACTCGGCGAGCACAGCGCCTGGGCGAAACACAGCAACACCGAGAACGATACCAACGCGCCGCTGCTCATCTCGGTGCCGGGCATGAAGCGTGCCGGTGCCACCAGCAGTGCGCTCGTGGAGTTCGTCGATATCTATCCATCCCTGGCCGAACTTGCCGGTCTGCCGCTGCCCGCGCATCTCGAAGGAACCAGCTTCAAGCCTCTGCTTGACGAGCCGGAACGCCCGTGGAAATCCGCCGCATTCAGCCAATACCCGCGCGAAAAACTCATGGGCTACACGATGCGCACCGACCGCCACCGCTTCACGATCTGGGTCGATGCCAAGGACCACGCGAAGGTCGATGCCATCGAGCTTTACGATCATCAGACCGACCCGCAGGAAAACACGAATGTCGCCAATGATCCCGCCAACGCCGCCATGGTCGAACAACTGACAGCCCAATGGAAAAAAGGCTGGCAGGTGGCAAAACCCCCGGTCGCCAATTGATTTCAATCCGCAGATGAGGCTCTTTTCACATTCCAACCTGCTCCGCGTTTCACTCGGCGGAGTCTTCGCCTTCCTCTCCCATGTTGCCGGTGCCGGGCTGAGCCAGCGTCTGTCCGACGGCTGGGAATACCACCAAGGCTCGCTCGGCAGCACTTGGGAAATCTGGCGGGGCGAGGCGGCGAGCGACAACGTCACCTGGACGGCGGTCACTCTGCCGCATTGTTTCAACGCCCGCGACGCGGTGGATCCG
Organism: Verrucomicrobiota bacterium; assembly: GCA_041172045.1. Classification (GTDB taxonomy): domain Bacteria; phylum Verrucomicrobiota; class Verrucomicrobiia; order Verrucomicrobiales; family Akkermansiaceae; genus Luteolibacter. The sequence continues at coordinate 4,077 of JBEDKU010000218.1, forward strand.
GACACCCTGCTCCACTTTTCGAAACCTTCGACAAGGAAGCCATCCGCGGTTTGATGACGGAACTCAACACGCTGGCCCATCACCTCGATCCCTCGCGCAAGACCGGCATCCGCCGCCAAGTGTCTGCGCGTCTGGTTCCTCGACCCTGAACTTCGCCCAAGCGGTCCTCGGGAAAAACACCGGCCGCGGCATCGGCATCATCGAAAGCCGCAACCTGGTGGAAGCCGGAGATGCCGCCGGTTTGTTAGCTGGCTCGGTTTCGTGGAATCCCGCGGAGCACGCGGCCTTGAAATCGTGGCTCGGCGATTACCTTGAT
>JBEDKU010000219.1:0-24326 GCA_041172045.1 Verrucomicrobiota bacterium
TTGCGAGATCGCTCTCCGGCTTGAGCTTGCGGATTGCCGGCCACACCTGGGTTTTGCCCTTCTTGGAATCGATCCAGTAAATCCACTCGGCACCGGAATCGCGCCGCCCGCTCCCGAGCACCTGGAGCTCGAATATCTCGCGCAACGCGAGTTTCGCCTGATCGCGAATTTCCGGCGATTCGGCGTAACGGGCGGCGAGCAGTTCGGTCAAGCCGGGGGCCGACGGGTCTTGAAGGCGCTCGACCAAGGCCTGCCGCGCGGCGGCGCGGTCTTTGAATGCCGCCGCGTCCAGCCGTTCGATCAGGACGTCCACCGCGACCTGCGGTTCGGCGGCAACCGGGATCCCGGCAAGCAGCATGAAACCCAGAATGACTCCCAATCGGTGCGACACGAACGGGTTTTTCGCAGGTTCGCCAGCGGATGACAACCGGCAATCCGGAACCATTCAGGCCGGTCTTGCGTATTCCCCGGCCCGCTGCTTAGCCTGCCGCCATGCCCGCCGAGACTCGCACGCGATTTTTCAAAACCGGAAGCCCGACCGAGCCGGTGCGCCTGCGGGGTGGGGGACAGCTACCGGGAATCACTCTCGCTTACGAAACCTGGGGCGAGCTCAACGCGGACCGCTCGAACGCGATTTTCCTCTTCCACGCGCTTTCCGGCTCCCATCACGCGGCCGGACTGAATACCTCCATCAAAGGGGTGGGGGACCTCTGGCAGCCGGAGATGCACGACGGCTGGTGGGAGGCGATGATCGGACCCGGCAAGGCGCTGGACACGGATAAATACTTCATCATCTGCGCGAACTACCTCGGCGGTTGTTACGGCAGCACCGGTCCGGCCTCCTTGAATCCGGAAACCGGAAAACCCTGGGGCGCGGCATTTCCCGCCGTCTCGGCCGCGGACCAGGTGGAGGTTTTCACCCACTTGCTCGATCATTTCGGGATCCACGCGCTTCACGCCGTGGTCGGCCCCTCCGTCGGTGGCTTGATCGCGCTGACCTTCGCCACCCGCTTTCCCGACCGCGTCCGCAACGTGATCATCCTCGCCTCCGGCTTCAAAACCACCGTTCTCAACCGCCTCATCCTGTTCGAGCAGATCCTCGCGATCGAGAACGACCCGCATTTCAACGGCGGCGACTATTATGAAGCCGGCGCGCCGCTCTACGGCCTGGTGCTCGCCCGCATGATTTCCCACAAGACCTTCGTCCACCTCGACTCGATCGAGCGCCGTGCCCGCCAGGATGTGGTGCAGCCGGACGACGTGCTCGCCTGGTACCGGGTGCGCGACCAATTCCAGAGTTACATGCTCCATCAGGGGAAAAAATTCGTCAAACGCTTCGACGCGAATACCTACCTGCGGATCATCGATCTGTGGTCCCGCTACGACGCCACCGAGGAGGGCGACGCGGAAACTCCGGCCGACTTGTTCGAGCGGGTCCGCCTCGCCGGCCAGCGCTGGCTGGTTTTCTCCATCGACTCGGATTTCTGCTTCTATCCCGAGGAGCAGGCGGAACTCGTGAAGCACCTGGAAGACGCCAAAACCGACGTGATGCACATCATCGTGCACTCGGACAAAGGGCACGATTCCTTCCTCTTGGAGCCGGACCTCTACACGCCGCATGTTTCCTGGTTGCTGGGGAAATAGTCGCCAACGGGGTGGAGAACCGCGCCGCCGCTTCAGATTTCCCCGGACAAATCCACTTTCCGGTGTAGGCTCGCTGGAAATATTATCCCGAATCCCGTCTTGCCATCCCGGTAAAAACCGTGCATAGCCCGCCCCCCTTCTCACGGAGGCCGTCCATTATCCAAATCGTTCCCATGTCTCTGAAAATTCGAAATCTCGCCATTATTGCCCACGTTGACCATGGGAAAACCACCCTCGTCGACCAACTTCTCCAAGCGGGCGGCACCTACCGTGAGAACCAAGCCACCACCGAGCGCGCCATGGACTCCATGGACCTTGAGCGGGAAAAAGGCATCACCATCAAGGCGAAAAACACCGCCATTCTCTGGGAAGGCTACACCATCAACATCGTCGATACGCCAGGCCACGCCGACTTCGGCGCCGAAGTGGAACGCGTCATGAAAATGGTCGACGGCGTACTGCTCGTCGTTGACGCGTCCGGCGGCCCGCAAGCCCAAACCCGCTTCGTGCTCCGCAAGGCGATGCAGGAAGGCCTCAAGCCGATCGTCGTCATCAACAAGATCGACCGCCCGCTCGCCACTCCGGAAAAAGTCCACGACCAGGTCCTCGAACTCTTCCTCGACCTCGACGCCGACGAAGAACAATTCAACGCCCCCTTCGTCTATGGCTCCGCCCGCGACGGCTATTTCATGGATCATCCCGGCGACGAGCGGAAGGATTGCATTCCTCTTCTCCGCAAGATCATCGAGCACATCCCCGAGCCAAAGGCCGATCCGGAAGCTCCTTTCCTCATGCTCGTTTCCAACATCGAGTGGGATGAATACGTCGGCCGCGTCGCCGTCGGCAAGGTTCTCGGCGGCAGCGTGAAAAAGGGCGACACCGTCTTTCTCCTTCGCCAGGACGGCACCAAGGTGCAGTCCAAGGTCCTTAAAACCTTCACCTACTCCGGTCTCGCCACCGCCGACTCCGACGGTTGCGGCGCGGGCGGCATCGTCGGCATCGCCGCCGGGATTGAAAATATCGACATCGGCGAAACCATCGCCGGCAGCTCCGAGCAGGAGCCGCTTCCGTTCGTCGCCATCGACCCGCCGACCGTTTCGATGCAGTTCTCCATCAACGACGGCCCGCTGGCCGGCAAGGAAGGCAAACACGTCACCTCCCGCGCCATCCGCGAGCGTCTGATGCGTGAGTTGAAGACCAACATCTCCATCACCGTCGAGGACACCGACATGTCCGGCGTCTTCAACGTCTCCGCCCGCGGAGCCATGCAGATCGCCGTGCTCGTCGAGCAAATGCGCCGCGAAGGCTTCGAAGTGCTCGTTTCCCGTCCGGTCGTGATCTATCGCCGCGACGACAACGGCAAGCTGCTCGAACCATACGAAACGCTCTACGTCGAAGCTCCGGGTGACTACACCCAAGGCATCCTCAAGATCCTCATGAACCGCAAGGGCCTGATGGAGCACATGGATACCGAGGCTTCCGGCCGCGTTTTCATCCAAGCCACCATCCCGACCCGCGGCCTCATCGGCTTCGAGACCGAGCTCGTCAACCTGACCTCCGGCCACGGCATCATGTCGCACTTGTTCAAGGAATACGCCTTGCACGCCGGCGACATCCAGAACCGCACCACCGGCACGCTCGTTTCGATGGATTCCGGCACCGCCACCCCGTTCTCCCTGCAAACGCTCGAAGACCGCGGCATCCTCTTCGTCGCTCCCGGCGATGCGGTTTACGGTGGCATGCTCGTGGGTGAAAACCCCCGCGTCGGTGACCTTCCGGTCAACCCCGTGAAGGAAAAGCACCTCGACAACATGCGTTCGTCCGGCAAGGACAAGACCTCCAAGTTGACCCCGGCGCTGCGTTTCTCCTTGGAGCGCGCCATCGAATACATCGATGCCGACGAACTCGTGGAAGCCACTCCGCTCAACATCCGTCTGCGCAAGCGCATCCTCGATGCCAACGTCCGCAAGCGGGCCAGCAAAGGCACCGAAGACCGCGCCGCGCGCTAACGAAAAAGTAGTCCAGGACTTCAGTCCGCTCTTCCCAAAAGCCTCTCGTGCGAACGAGAGGCTTTTTCATGTCAAAGATCTTCAACCCCAGAAATCCCGAACTCATCGCCCGTGCCGTAGTGCTCGATCATGTAGTCCATGTCCTTGTCGCCGCGGCCGCTGAGGTTGACGAGGATGGTGCGGGCCTGGTCCGGATTTTCGCGGGCGAGCCGCATGGCGTGCGCCACGGCGTGGGCGCTTTCCAGCGCGGGAATGATGCCCTCGTTGCGACTGAGCACGTAAAACGCCTCCACCGCGTCGTTGTCCATCGCGGTCACGTATTTCACCCGGCCGCTGTCTTTCAGGTGGCAGTGCTCGGGGCCGACGCCGGGGTAATCCAGTCCGCTGGCGATCGAGTGGACCGGCGCGGGCTCGCCATTTTCATCCTGGAGCAAATAACAGCGGAAGCCGTGGATGATGCCTTCCATGCCGTAGGTCATGGTGGCCGAGTGCTCGCCGAGCGTGGTGCCTTTGCCGAGCGGCTCGACGCCGTGAAGCTCCACCGGGTCGCCGATGAATCCGGCGAACATGCCCATCGCGTTGCTGCCGCCGCCGACGCAGGCGGTGACGATGTCCGGCAGGTTGCCCGTCATTTCGAGGAATTGCTCGCGCGCCTCGATGCCGACGACCTGTTGGAAATCCCGCACCATCATCGGGAACGGATGCGGCCCGACGACCGAGCCGATGCAGTAAATCTGCTCCACCGGATCCTCCATGTAGGCGACGAGCGCGGAGTCCACCGCCTCCTTGAGCGTGCGCAGGCCGTGCCTAACGGGAATCACCCGCGCACCGAGGATGTGCATGCGGGCGACGTTGGGCGCTTGTTTGGCGATGTCCACCTCGCCCATATAAATGTCGCACTCCAGCCCGAAGTAAGCGGCGGCGGTGGCCAGCGCCACGCCGTGCTGACCGGCGCCGGTTTCCGCGATGAGTTTCTTTTTCCCCATGTAGCGGGCGAGCAGGCCCTCGCCCATGCAGTGGTTGAGCTTGTGGGCGCCGGTGTGGTTGAGGTCCTCGCGCTTCAGATAGATCTGCGACCGGCCGAGTTTTTTCGAAAGCCGCGCGGCGTGATAGGTGGGGGTCGGCCGTCCTTGGAAATGTTTCCGGATGCGGCGGAGCTCTTCGATGAAATCATGCGAGCGGGAGAGGATCTCGTAGGCCTTGCGCACTTCCGCGAGTGGTTCTTCCAGCTCGGGTGGCACGAACACGCCGCCGTAGTTTCCATAATATCCGGCGGCGTCAGGGGTTTTGTGGGTCGGCTGCGGGGTGGCGGTGGCGTTCATGGCAAGGTGGGATTTCCTGCCTTGTCGCGTTTCCGGCAGCGCATTGCAAGAAGCCGCCAACCGATGCGAGCGCATGCGGAGTGATTGCAAACAAGCGGGCAGCGACTTCCCGGGGTTTCTCCTTTGATCAAAATCTCAGGAAGACGCGATCACATGAAGGAGACACCCGAGTTTTTCAATTTCACCACCGATGTCTTCGATCGTTGGGCCGACCTGCAACCGGACACTCCCGCGCTTTGGTGGGTGAACGAGCAGGAAACCGAAACCCGCCGTTTCACCTTCGCGGAAATGCGCGATCTCAGCCGGCGCGCCGCCCGCGCGTTCCAGGAGTCCGGCATCCGCCCCGGCGATCCGGTGATGATCCTGCTGCCGCGGGTGCCCGAGTGGTGGATCGCGATGCTCGGCCTCACCCGCCTCGGCGCGGTGCCCGTCCCCTGCACGCCGCAGCTCACGCCGCACGACCTGACCTATCGGTTGGAAACGGGAAACATCCACGCCGTCGTCACCGATGCCGAGGGCGCGGCCAAGCTAACGAATTTCGACGGCATCCGCTGGCAGATCGACGCGCCTCTCACCGGTTGGGAAAATTTCGCCGAGGCGCTCGTCCGGACTTCGCTGGAATTTTCCGCCCCGGCCACCCGCGCGTCGGATCCGGGCATCATCTATTTCACCAGCGCCACCACCGGCGGGCCGAAGATGGTCCTGCACACCCAGGCGAGTTGCGGCCTCGGCCATGAAGTCACCGGCCGTCTGTGGCTCGATCTCCGCCCCGGCGACCTCCACTGGAACACCGCCGACCTCGGCTGGGCCAAGGCCGCGTGGTCCAGTTTCTTCGGCCCGTGGCATTGCGGCGCCTGCCTGTTTGTGATGGACGCGCGCGGCAAATTCTCCGCCAGCCACACGCTCGACACGCTGGAGAAATACCCCATCACCAGCCTCTGCGCGCCGCCCACCGCCCTGCGCATGATGGTGCGCGAGGACTTCAGCCAGCGCTCGTTTCCCAATCTCCGCCACTGCGTCACCGCCGGCGAGCCGCTCAACCCGAGCATTTTTCTAACCTGGGAGAAACTCACCGGCCTGCCCATCCACGAAGGTTACGGCCAGACCGAGACCGTCATCCTCATCGGCCATTTCAAGTCGCTTGGTTTCCCCGTCGTTCCCGGTTCGATGGGCCGCGCCACGCCGGGCTATGACGTGCGCCTGTTGGACGAAGACCTTCACCCCGTGCCCGATGGCGAGGAGGGGGAAATCGCCATCCATCTGCCAGCCCGCCGCCCCACCGGCATCTTCCAGGAATATTGGAAAAGCCCGGAGCAAACCGACCAGCACTTCCGCGGCGACTACTATCTCACCGGCGACCGCGCCACCCGTGATGCCGACGGCTGTTTCTGGTTCATCGGCCGCAAGGACGACGTCATCAAGAGTTCCGGCTACCGCATCGGACCCTTCGAGGTCGAGAGCGCGCTCACCGCCCACCCCGCCGTGCTCGACGTCGCCGTCATCGGCAAGCCGGACGAAGTCCGTGGCCAGATCGTCAAGGCCTTCGTCGTCCTGCGCGAAGGCCACGCCGGGGACGACGCCACCAAGCGCGCCCTGCAGGATCACTGCAAACACCTCGTCGCCCCGTATAAATACCCCCGCGAAATCGAGTTCGTCCCCGAGCTCCCCAAAACCGTCAGCGGAAAAACGCGGCGGTTCGAACTGAGACAGCGGCAGGCGGAGGAATCGTTGAAAGCAGAATCGCGGTAATCATCCCCGGACCTCGCCGCACACCCAGGCCCGATAGGTTTCCGAGACTTTCTCAGGATTCAGCGCGATGATTTCCGGCACGTCGTAGGGATGCAACTCCGCGAGTTTTTCCTGGAACTCAGTGAACACCGCAGCGGTGGTTTTAAATACCGCGAGCACCTCGGTGGCCATCTCGATCTTGCCCTGCCAGCGGTAGATCGACTCCACGGCGGGCACGAGATTGACACAAGCCGCGAGTTGCGTTTCAACGAGGACTGTGCCAATTTGTCGCGCCTGTTCGGAGTCCGGGAAGGTGCAAAGGATCACTAAAACGTCGCTCATGGCCATTCCTGAACACCGAAACCCGAAAACAAGCAAACTCAAGGTGAAATCCGGTTTCCTGGAAAAGCTCGTCGCCCGCCTGGATCGCGTGGTCCCCGGCGACGTCCAGCAGCTCGTCACCCGCCTGATCCGGGAGAAGGGATTCATGGAGAAAGTGTTCGAGGCGTTGCACGAGGGCGTTATTATTTTGGATCCGCAGGGGGTGATCGGCTTTCTCAATCACGCCGCCTGCCAGTTCTTCGGCCTCGACCCGGAGCGGGCGATCGGCGAGGTGATTTCCTCGCAGATCCGCGGGCTCGACTGGGCGGTGCTCGGGAAGCCCGGCCGCACGATCAGCCGCGACCTGGAGGTTTTCTATCCGGAGAACCGCTATCTCAATTTCTATCTCGCGCCCATCGACGGCGCGGAGGATGGCGAGGAGCCGCTCGGCTACGTGATGCTCGTCCGCGACCTCACGTCCACCCGCGCGGAGGCGGAGGAAACGCTGGAGTCCGAGCGCCTCAACGCGCTCACCCTGCTCGCCGCCGGAGTCGCCCATGAAATCGGCAACCCGCTCAACTCGCTCGATATCCACCTGCAGCTTCTCGGCCGCAAACTGCGCAAACTCCCGCCTGGCGACCGCGGGCCGCTGGAGGAAAACCTGGCCACCGCCCGCGAGGAAATCCAGCGGCTGGACTCGATCCTCAAGCAGTTCCTCCACGCCGTCCGCCCGACCACGCCGCACCGCGAGCGGCAGGACCTGCACGCGCTGCTACATGACACGCTGAGGCTGCTGGAGCCCGAACTCGCCTCGCGGAAAATCGCCGTGGAGCTCGATCTGGCGAGATCCATGCCGCCCGCGATGATCGATCGCGGGCAGTTCCAACAGGTTTTCTACAACCTGATCCGCAACGCCTATCAGGCGATTTCGTCCGACGCCGGCCGCATCACCATCCGCACGCGGGTCAATGATTTCGAAACGGTCATCTCCATCGAGGACAACGGCACCGGCATTTCCCCCGAGCACATGGGGGCGATTTTCGAGCCTTACCGGACCACCAAGTCCTCCGGCTCCGGTCTCGGCTTGCTCATCGTCCGGCGCATCATCCGCGAGCACGGCGGGCAGATCGCGATCGAGAGCGAGGAAAACCAAGGCACGCGCGTGCTCATCCATCTTCCACACGCCGAACGCCCGGTCAGATTGTTGGGCGCACCGGAACCCGATCCCGTGATCGATCTCTGATTTCCGCTTTTCAGTTTTCAGTATTTCAACTTTTACCCCCATGCTCCCCACATTGCTGATAGTCGAAGACGAGCGCGCCACCCGCGAGGGGCTGCGCAGCGCGTTGGAGGAAGAATTCGACGTTTACACGGCGGCCGGCACCAGCGAGGCGCTGGCGATTTTGAAATCCGAGCCGATCAAAATCCTGCTCACCGACCTCCGCTTGGGCGGCGACTCGGGCATGGACTTGCTAGACACCGCGCTCGCCATGCCCGAGCCTCCGGTCGCCATCATGATGACCGCTTACGGCTCGGTGGACACCGCCGTGGAAGCGATGCGCCGCGGGGCGTGGCACTTCGTCACCAAGCCGCTCAACCTCGACGAGGTGGAAATGCTGCTCAAGCGCGCGCTGCGCAACCGGACGCTCGAGGTGGAGAACCAGCAGCTCGTCCAGCAGGTGAAAAAATCCAACAAGCTCGACCGCCTGATCGGCAAATCCGCCGCCATCGGCCGCGTGTCCGAGCTGGTCCAGCAAGTCGCGCCGACGCGGGCCACCGTGCTCATCGAGGGCGAGTCGGGCACCGGCAAGGAAGTGGTGGCCGGCATGCTGCACCACTTGTCCGGCCGGCCGGCGGCGAAGATGGTGATCGTGCATTGCGCCGCGCTGTCGCCGCAATTGTTGGAGAGCGAGCTCTTCGGCCATGAAAAAGGCGCGTTCACCGGAGCCGCCCAGCGCCGGATCGGCCGCTTCGAGCAGGCCGACGGCGGCACGCTTTTTCTCGACGAAATCGGCGAAATCGACGCGGCGACCCAGGTGAAACTGCTGCGCGTGCTGTCCGAGCGCACGCTGGAACGCGTCGGCTCGAACTCGCCGATCAAGGTGGACGTGCGCGTCATCGCCGCGACGAACAAGAACCTCAAGGAGCTCGTCGCCCACGGCAGCTTCCGCGAGGACCTCTATTTCCGCCTCAACGTGGTGAAAATCGAGATGCCGCCGTTGCGCGACCGACGCGAGGACATCGTGCTTCTGGCGAATAGTTTCCTCCAGGAGTTCGCCAAGGAAAACGACCGCCCGGTGAAACCGCTGTCGGACGAGGCGCTGAAACTACTGCTCGATTACTCATGGCCCGGCAACGTCCGCGAGCTGCGCACCGCCATCGAGCACGGCGTGGTGATGAGCAACGACCCGGTGATTGAGGCTCGCCACCTGCCGCAATTCCTGCATTTTCAAGCCGCAGCCCCCGGGCATTCAGCCTTCCCGTCCAAAAACACCCTTGATGCTCCGGCGGAATTCAACTTGCATGCGCTCGAAACCAATACGATCCGGGCCGCCCTCTCCCTTTCCGGGGGAAACCGCACCCACGCCGCGGATCTGCTTGGCGTCAGCCGCAGAACCCTCCAGCGCAAGTTGAAGGAACTCGGACTTTGATTTTACCGACTGCCTTTTTCATCCCTATTTTTCATGAATTTAACTTCATCGCAGCTCGATACGGGCATCATCATCCGCCGCAGTCTGTTTTTTCTCATCCTGATCATCCTGACCCTTGGAAATCTGTTCGTCCTCTTCAAGGGGCTGAATTCCCCGCAGGCGATGGACCAGGCGCAGATTTCCCGGGAAATCGCCCGCGGCAACGGCTTCACCACCAAGATGATCCGCCCGGTCGCCTACGACCAGGCGCAGCGCGCCCAGAAGCGCACCGTGTCGCTGGTCGGATTCCAGGACACCTACCACTCGCCGCTCAATCCGCTGCTCAACGCCGCCGTGCTCAAGCTCATCGGCGCGGACAATTCCGACGCCTGGCAGATGAATGAAAATGAAATGGTGTTCCCGCTCGACCGGGTGATCGCCACCATTTCCACGCTGTTTTTCCTGATGGCCATCGGCGTGAACTACCTGCTGATTTCGCGGATTTTCGACGCCAAAATCGCCGGCGTCTGCGCGATCCTCATGCTGTTCTGCGATACGTTTTGGAATTACTCGCTCAGCGGACTGCCGCAGATGTTGATGCTGCTGCTTTTCTCCAGTGCGATTTATTTCGCCTACCGCGCGGTCGAGGCCACTGCGGAAGGACGGATCGCCATGACTCCGGCGATCATTGCCGGGGTGTTTTTCACCCTGCTTGCGCTCACCCATTGGATGACGGTCTGGATCGCGCTTGGTTACATCATCTTCGCCGCCGTCTATTTCCGGCCTCGTGGAATCGTTGGCATCTCGGTGCTCGCGCTGGTGCTCATCGCCGGCATCGGCCCGATGCTGCGGAACCAAGGCATTACCGGCTCGCCGTTTGGCACGGCGTTTCTCACGCTTTATAACGGCCTCGGCAGCGGCTCCGAATCCGCCGTCATGCGCACCATCGACTTGGAAGCCGAGCCGCTCGTGCTCGACGGTCTCATCGCGAAAATCCTCCGCACCACCTTGCTGCAGGCCACCGACATCATCCCGTTTCTCGGCGGCATCATCGTGGCTCCCTTGTTTTTCATCGCTCTGCTGCATCCGTTCAAACGCGCGGCCATCGCGAATTTCCGCTGGGCCATCCTGCTGATGTGGGTGAGCGCCGCCTTCGGGCTGGCGTTTTTCGGGATTTCCAAAGATCCGCTTGATCCTAACCAACTCCACCTGTTGTTCGCGCCGATCATGACCGCCTACGGGCTGGCGTTCATCTCGATCCTGTGGAGCCGCCTCGAATTCGTCGCCAGCACGCCCATCCTCCGCAACGTCCACCACTTCGTCATCGTTGGCATTTGCGCCCTGCCGCTGGTGCTGGCCCTGCCGATGAAAGTCCGCGTCGGCATGCACCTCCGCGACCGCGGCGGCGTGCCGCATTGGCCGCCGTATTACGCCCCCGCCCTGAACAGCAAAAAGGCGGGGATCAAGGGCTGGACGAACGACAAGCAGGTCATTTTCGCCGATCAACCGTGGGCCGTCGCGTGGTATGCCGACCGCATCAGCGTCTGGCTGCCGCCGACTTACGCCGGTTTCGAAAAAATCGAAACCGTCGCCCAGGACCTCCAGACCCCCGTCGCAGGCGTCCTGATCTCCCCGCTGTCACACGGCTCCGGTCCGCTGTCGGAAGTGGCCGCCCAATACCGGGATTTCACCTTCATGGTGCTCGACGGCAGAACGTTTTTCACCAACTACCCGAACGGCGTCTCGTTGTTTGACCGTGATCCGAAAATCCAGGCCGTCGCCAAACGCTATCCGTACCGCCAGCCGTTGGTGGGCATGGAAATGGTCTATTACAGCGACCGCCCGATCCGCGCGGCGACCTCCAACTAACCACCCACATGGCACGCCGCAAATCCAGCACCGGGGAAGACGATGACGCTTCCTCGCCCGACTTCGAATCCGCCCTCGGTGGCCTCGAAACCATCGTCGAGGCGATGGAGCACGAACATCTGTCACTCGAAGATCTCGTGGCCCACTATGAAAAAGGCTCCGCGCTGCTGAACCGCTGCGAGGCCATTCTCCAGTCCGCCCGCGAGCGGATCGAACTCATCACCCTGCGCAACCAGAACGAAATCGCACTGGATGCCGGTACACAAACTGCGGATGCCGCCGGTCCCCCGGAAGATTCTGACGACGACGACGATAATGACATCCGCCTCTTCTAACCCCCCTCCGGCCCTTGGTCCGCTGCTTTCCACGATTCACAGTCCCGACGATGTCAAAAAACTCGCCGACGAAGATCTTCCCAAGCTCGCCGACGAAATCCGCCATACCCTGATCGACCGCCTGTCGAAAACCGGCGGCCACCTCGGGCCCAATCTCGGCGTCGTCGAGCTGACGGTGGCGATGCACCGGATTTTCTCCACACCGCAGGACAAGTTCGTGTTCGACGTTTCCCACCAGGGCTACGTCCATAAGATGCTCACCGGCCGCGCCGCGCAGATTCACACCATCCGCACTTACAAGGGCCTCAACGGATTCCTCCTCCGCAGCGAGTCCGAGCACGATTCCTACGGCGCGGGCCACGCCGGCACCGCCCTTTCGGCCGCGCTCGGCATGGCCGCCGCTCGCGATCTATCCGGCGGTGACAACCACATCGTCGCCGTCGCCGGGGACGCCGCCTTCACCTGCGGACCCACGCTCGAAGCGCTCAACAACATCGCCGAGACGACCAAGAAATTCATCGTCGTGCTCAACGACAACGAGTGGTCCATCGACAAGAACGTCGGTGCCATCGCCCGTTATTTCAACGCGCTTCAAACGCATCACACCTACGCCGCCGTCCGTCGCCAGGCCGCGGATTTCGTCGAAAAAATCGCGGGCAAGGCCGTCCGCACGCTCGCCCACCGCGTCGAGGAAGGAGCGAAGAACCTGCTGTTCCAGAACGTCCTGTTCGAGAAATTCGGCATGCGTTATTTCGGCCCCATCGACGGCCACGACCTGCCGCTGCTGGTCCGCACCTTCGAGCATCTCAAGACGCTGCATGAGCCTTGCGTGCTCCACATCATCACCGAAAAAGGCCGCGGCTATCAGCCCGCGCTCGACAATCCCGGGAAATTCCACGGGCTTGGCACCTATAAGATCGAGGACGGCTCCACCGATTCCGTCACCACACCCACCTGCTCCGACCTCTTCGGCCGCGCCGTCACCGAGTTCGCGAAAAAGGACCCGAAAATCGTCGCCATCACCGCCGCCATGCCCGGCGGGACCAAGCTGGAGATTTTCAAACAGGAACTGCCGGACCGTTACTTCGACGTCGGCATCGCCGAGGAACACGCCGCGCTCTTCGCCTGCGGCCTCGCCACCGAAGGCTTCCGCCCGTTCCTGGCGATTTACTCCACTTTCATGCAGCGCGCCTACGACATGATCATCCATGACATGGCGCTGCAAGGGCTGCCCGTTAGGCTCTGCATGGACCGCGGCGGCTTGTCCGGCGATGATGGCCCGACGCACCACGGGCTTTTCGACATCGGCTACCTCCGTCACGTCCCCGGCATCATCCACATGCAGCCGAAGGACGAGGACGAGTTCGTGGACATGCTCTACACCATGTCGAACTACGACGACGGCCCCACCGCCATCCGCTACCCGCGCGGCGTCATCAAGGGCACGCCGATCAAGTCCAAGCCGAAGTTGTTGGAAATCGGCAAGGCGGAAGTCGTCGCGGACGGCACCGACGTCGCGCTGATCGGCCTCGGCACCCTGTTCGAAATGGCCGAGCGCACCAAGGCGCAGCTCGAAGCGAAAGGCCTCTCCGTCGCCCTCATCAATCCGCGTTTCATCAAACCGCTGGATGCCAACGTCATCCAGGAATACGCGAAAAAGTGCAAGGTCGTCTGCACCTTCGAGGACCACGTGCTCTTCAACGGCTTCGGCGCGTCGGTGATCGAGAATCTCCACGACGCCGGCATCCACACCCCGGTCGAGCGCATCGGCTGGCCGGATGAATTCATCGAACACGGCAAACCGGAAACCCTCCGCGAGCTCCACGGCCTGACCGCGGAAGCCGCCACGGAGAAGGTGCTGCGGCATTTTTAGGGTGAAATCCAGTCTCCCGGCAGCGGAACTGACTTTGAAGGGCGTGTACTTGACCTGACGGGGGCTGTATTTGACCCGATGGAGCTCGGATTTGACCTGACAAGGCCCCGACTTGATCTAACGGGGCTCGGATACGACCTGACGGCGTTGGTAACTGACCTTGCGGATTTCGGACCGCCGACCTGACCGGACGGGCTTCGGATCTGACCCGACAGGGCGGCGGCATGGATTCCGGCTTACGTGGAGGCGGTGCGACGAGGGAGAAGCTGATGTTTCCGTAACTCCTGCCCGAAACGCCGCCCCTCGGGTCGCCTCGTTTCCAGTTGGTTTCTTTGACAATCAAAGACTCGCCTGCTAGGTGTTTCATGTCGGGTTGATTTCGCGTCCTTCCAGACCCCCTGAATTCAGTGATTCAACCCCTCGAACCGCGAACGAATAAAATCAAGAGGTAAGACGAGACACGGCAGCCGCCACTAGCCGCGATTTAAGGAGCCACGACACTCATGTCGTGGCGCCAATGACAGGCGCAAGAAAAACTGCCGAAGGCTCCCCTCTTGCCCGCCTCATTGGCATGGCAGACCAGAGCACCCACTCTTCTCACTCCCCGCAGCCCTATCGCCGTTTCAATAGCTTGTCGTATTCGGCATGAGTCCCGATCCAGAACCAGACAATCGTATCCTCATCCTTCACCCCGACTGCGCGATAGTCGTCCGTGATCCGGGCTGACCAGTATCGCCCGACCTTCTTGAACTGGACCGACGGATGGGATGGGTTCTCAAGCCATAGCCTGTATTGCTTGTCCGTGATTTTCCGGACTTCGCCTGGCAAGCGGTCATAGCCAGCCCAGAAACCGGCGACGGCCTTACTGTTCATTCCGTGGAAAAGGAGTGCTTTTACCAGCCTGGTGCTCCGCTAACGCTGCCTCCGCCAATCCATCGAGCAGACCCGATTCAGCATCCTCTGCGAACTGCCGGTCCCATTCTTCATCAAATCGATGCTGGATCACCTCGCGAAGTCGAAAAATCTCCTTACGAGGTAGCTGCTCAATGGCTTTTTCGATTTCCTGCACCGTGCTCATGGGAGCAAATTACAGGAACCACACCTGATCTCAAGATTGGTTTTTCAACGTCCCAATTGTGCTCCTCACCAAGAGCTTTTACTGAAGTCCGATAAACGGGCTCGGGTTTCGCGTTTCAACAAATTGAGGCGATACTTCATCGGCCGCCTGCTGGCGGAAGGAAAGGAAGCCGCGACAGAAAAAGGGCCGCGGCATTTGCCATTAGCCTGACCCATCATTTCGCCAGCATCGGCGTCTTCGTCCCCGGATGATCCAGCGCGGCGCGGTGGCCGTATTGCATCCAGCGGTAGGCGACGAGGGTGCTCAACCAGGCGACGGGCATGGCGAAAATCAACCCCACGAAGCAAGCCACCATTCCCGCCAGCAGCACCAGGAGGCACAGCAACCACAAGCCAAGAAGCGAAAGACGGTTGTTCGTGGTGATCGACGCGCTGTAGGAGAACGAATCCATGACGCCGAGATCGCGGTCCACGATCGCCGTTAGGAACTGGCCGTATTTCAGGACCAGATAGACGCCCGGCACGATGAGCAGCAGGAAGCCCACCGCCACCACCACTCCGAACAACAACGACGCGAGGATCGCCCGCACGAGCTTGCGTCCCTCGCCAAACATCATGCCGACGGAGACTTCCTTCCCGGACACCAGGTTCAGCCCGATGCGGGTCACCCCGAGCGACAGGAAGACCGAGAGCAATTGGGAGAAGATGACGCTCACCGGACCACCGCTCTGCCGATAGGTGGCGGACGCGCTCCCGTCTCCGGACTGCCACACGTTGCTGGTGGAGTGCCCGAGTCCCAATGCGGAATCTATCAATCCAAGCACCAGGCCCGCGACCAGCGAAACTCCGATGTAGATCACCGCCACCAACGCGAGGGTGCCGAAGTGACGCTTGGTCAGCTCGAAGCCGCGCGTCAGACAGCCGCCGATGTCGAGCGGTTCGCTGCCGGGAAGAATTTCCTCCAGCGCCTCTCCGGTTGACGTTGGCACGACCTCGGTCCACGTGCTGCCGGGCGCCGCATAGGGGTTGGCGGGATCCGTCGGTGGGGCCGCAGGAAATGTGGCCGGGGCGGCCTGGGCGAAAATCCCCGGCACTTGGCCGGCGGGCGTCCAGTCCTTCATGTTCTGACTCCAGACGAGGTCGTCCTTGGGGTTGAGCGCGCCGCTGCGGGCCAATTCCACGAGTTGCTCGAAACTCACCGGCCCGTTCTGCTGCCCTCCCCGTGCGTAATACCATTCGGTCATGCGCGTTGCATATCAATTGCTGTTGGAAATGGCAATCCCGGGAAAATCGGGCTTGAACGCCCCTCCGAGCGGGGTTGCATTCACGCGTGAGCGCCGCACCCCAACAATCCCTGCACGACCTCGGATTTTCCGAGCTCGCGGAAGTGTTGGCGGGTGACGGGGTGATCCTTCATCACGCCAAGGTCCTCTGGCGCGCCATCCACCGCGAGGGCGAGCTGGATCTGGCAGCCCGCGAGTTCCTGCCGCCGCTCAAACGCTGGGTCGCGGAATCGGTGGGTGAGGGAAAGGCTTTTTTCCTCGATGCGCCGGAGGTCGTCGATGAAATCCGCAGCTCGGACGGGCTGACCCGGAAATTTCTCCTGCGCCTGCGCGACGGCCAGACCATCGAGACGGTGCTGATGGGCTACGAGGGCCGGCACACCGTTTGCGTGAGCACGCAGGCCGGTTGCGCGATGGGCTGTGTGTTTTGCGCGACCGGGCAGATGGGCTTCGTCCGGCATCTCCGGTCAGGGGAAATCGTCGCCCAAGTCCTCCACGCCCGGCGGATTTTAAAATCCATCGATCCGAAAAAACGCCTGCGCAATATGGTGCTCATGGGCATGGGCGAGCCGCTGCACAACTACGACTCGGTCATGCACGCGCTCGACTCGATTTCCGACGTGCGCGGCGCAGGCATCGGGCCGTCCAAGATCGCGATCAGCACCGTGGGCGTGGTGCCAAGCATCCTGCGTCTGGCGGAGGAAGCTCGTCCCTATCGGTTGGCGGTGAGTTTGCATGGCTCCACCGAGGAGGAGCGCTCGGCGCTGGTGCCTGCCAGCAAGCGCTGGTCGCTCGCTATGCTCATCGACGCCTGCCGGAAATACGGCGAAATCACCGGCAAACGGATTTTCTTCGAGTGGACGCTGATCGCCGGCAAAAACGACTCGCCGGATACCGCGCGTCGGTTAGTCGAACTGCTCCGGGGGATCGACGCGCACATCAATTTGATCCCGCTCAATCCGACCGGCGGCTTCACCGGCACGGAAAGCGGCACCGGCCACGAGTTTCAGGAGATCCTCATCGCCGGCGGCTTCCCCTGCACCTTCCGCCAGCGCCGCGGGATCGACGTGGCGGCGGGATGCGGAATGTTGAAAGCGGAAAAACGCTCGCGAACCTTGTAACCGCGGCATCGCAGTCAATGTGACAGGAACGTCACAGGAGCACCCTTGAGGCAAAGTGACCCACAGGCGGAAGCTCCGCCCGCCCTTGAGCAGGGCGATCGCATGGATTTTTCCCGACCACCTTCCGTATCCCGAGTGCCCGCCCGCACGGCATTGGCCTGCCTCTGCGTAGCGGTGACGCCGTCGCTGCTCATGGCACAGGAAATCTCTTCCTTCTACATCAGGGAATATCGCGTCGAGGGGGTGAAACGCCTGAAAAACCTCGAAGTCGAAGAAGCCGTCTATCCATTCCTCGGCCCGGCCAGGACCCCCGATGACGTCGAACAGGCACGGGTGGCATTGGAAAAAGTCTATCACGACAAGGGCTTGCAGACCGTCTCTGTGGTCGTCCCGCAGCAGGACCCGCGGCGCGGAGTCATCCGGCTGGAAGTGGTCGATGGCAAAATCGGCCGCTTGCGCGTGAACGGCGCAAAGTGGTTTCTCCCCAGTCAGATCAAGCGCGAGGCTCCTTCTCTAGCAGAGGGAAATGTTCCGGACATGAAACAGGTGGGCAAGGAAATCGTCGGCCTCAACCGCTTGGCCGACCGCCGCGTGACGCCGGTGCTGCGGCAGGGAGTCGAGCCGGGGACCGTGGACATCGACCTCAACGTCGAGGACAAGCTGCCGCTGCACGGTTCGCTGGAACTTAACAACCGCTACAGCGCGAACACCACTCCGCTCCGACTGAACGGTTCCGCGAGTTACGGGAATTTCTTCCAAAAGGGCCACACCGGCGGACTGAGCTTCCAAGTCGCCCCGGAAAATACCGACGATGCCCTCGTCTATTCGGGATACTACCTCGCCCGCGTGACCGACGGCGCGAGCCTGATGCTTCAGGCCACCAAGCAGGACAGCAACGTCTCCACGCTCGGCGGCGGGGCCGTCGCCGGACGCGGCGAAATCGCCGGTCTGCGCGTGTTGTTCGACCTGCCGACGACCCCGGATTTCTATCAAAACATCACCCTCGGCATCGACTACAAGAACCTCGAGGAGGACATCGTGCTCGGCAAGGACATCATCGCGTCCCCCATCGAATACTATCCGCTAAGCGCCAACTACAGCGGCAACTGGATGACGGACAACAGCTTCACCGCGCTCAACGCCTCGCTCAATTTCAGCCTCCGCGGGGTCGGCGCCGGCGAGGAGGACTACGCGAACAAGCGCTACAACGCCGACTCCAGCTACGTCTATCTGCGCAGTGATCTCGCCCACACCCACGATCTTCCCGCCGGCTTCCAGGCGCTTGCAAAAATCCAGGGCCAGCTCTCCAGCCAGCCCCTCGTCAACAGCGAGCAATACGCCGGCGGCGGACTCGACACGGTCCGCGGCTACCTCGAGGCCACCGCTTTGGGCGACAACGGGTTCTTCGGCACCGTTGAGTTTCTCAGCCCCTCGCTGCTCGGCGGCGCCGCCAAGTCCGGCGTCAAGGCGGACCGCAAGGCCGACGAGTGGCGTGTCTATGCGTTCGGCGATATCGGCATGGTCGCGCTGCTGGATGCGCTGCCAGGCCAGGAATCCCACTTCAGTCTCGCCAGCGTCGGTGTCGGCAGCCGGGTGAACGTCTTCAAACACTACAACGCGGCGGTGGACGTCGCCTATCCGCTCATCGAAGAGGCGGAAACCAACGACGGCGAAATCCGCGTCAGTTTCCGCGGCTGGGCGGACTTCTAACCAACCATTCTCACCATGAAAAATCGTTCCAATCTGAAGCTCCATTGCGGCATCGCGCTCCTCCTCACCCTTCCGCTGCACGCCGCGGACGGTTGGTGGAACCCCGCCTGGACCCAGCGCCAACCGCTCACCCTCGACACCGGCGCGGATGCCGCCGCGGTTACCGATCCCGTCGGAAATGTCACCGCCCTTATCCGCCTGCATGACGGGAATTTCCAGTTCGCCAGCGCCCGCGAGGACGGCAGCGACCTGCGCTTCGTCGCCGCCGATGGCAAGACCGTCCTGCCACACCAGATCGAAAGTTACGACAGCCTCCTCAACGAGGCCTTCGTCTGGGTGAAACTGCCGGACGTAAAACCAGCCGCCAAGGAAACCATTCACCTCTATTTCGGCAATGCGGACGCCGCCATGCCCGCCGACGTGAAACCCACCGACGCATTTGACGCCGACACCACCCTCGTCTATCACTTCGCCGGTCGCGGCGTCGCCCCGGCCGACACCACCGCAAACGCCAACAACGCGGAAACCGTCGGCACCACCGCCGAAGGCTCGCTCGTTGGCAACGGCCTGCGCCTGCTGGGAGATCCCATCACCATCCCGAATTCGCCGACGCTCGAGTGGAAAGCCGGCCAGACGGTTACTCTATCCACCTGGTTCAAGCCCGGCGCCCTCCAGGAAAACGCGGTCATCCTCTCCCGCGCCGATGGCAGCTCCACCCTCCGGTTGTTGCTCGACCAGGGCAGTCCCGTCATCCAGTTAGGTTCGACCCGCAGCCAGCCAGGCGCTCCTGTCGCCGCCGGCACCTGGAGCCATCTCGCCCTCGTCGCCGACGGCAAGACCCTCCAGCTCTTCCTCAATGGCGCGCCGTACGCGTCACTCGAAGGCGGCCTGCCCGCACTCACCACGCCTATCACCATCGGTGCCTCTGATGGTGGTTTCACCGGTGAGCTCGACGCGCTCACCCTATCTAAAATCGCCCGTGGCCCGGGCTGGATCAAGTTCGTCTCCGTTAACCAGGGCACCAGCGACGCCGCCCAGCGCTCGCTCGCCCTCGGTGAGGTCCAGGGCGACGCCGCCGAGGAGCAAAGCCATTTGATGCAGCACTTGTCGCTCTTCGGCGACATCGCCGGCAACATGATGTTCGACGGCTGGATCGCCATCGGCGTCTGCGCCATCATGATCGTCATCGGTTGGACCGTCGCCGTGAAGAAGTTCCTCTACCTCAACTCCATTGAAAAAGGCACCAAGGTCTTCCTCAACCAGTGGAAATCCCTCTCCACCGACCTCACCGCCCTTAATCCGGACGACCACTCCAACGTTAGCAGTCTCGGCGGTCAGGTGGATCCAGGTGAACAGGGTCTCATCGAGAAGTCCCCGCTTTACCACATCTACCAGATCGGCTCCGAGGAAATCCGCCACCGCCTCGACAAGGACAACAACCGCGTCCAGGGCCTTTCCGGACGCTCCATCCAGGCCATCCGCGCCAGCCTCGACGCCGGTCTCGTCCACGAGAGCCACCGCCTGTCGGACGGCCTCGTCTATCTCACCATCAGCATCGCCGGCGGCCCCTATGTCGGATTGTTAGGAACGGTCGTCGGCGTCATGATCACCTTCGCCATCATCGCCAAGTCCGGTGAGGTGAACGTGAACTCCATCGCTCCCGGCATCGCCTCCGCGCTGCTCGCCACCGTCGTCGGCCTCGTCGTCGCCATCCCCGCGCTCTTCATCTACAGCTACCTGAACGGCCGCATCAAAAACTCGCTCGCCCTCATGCAGGTGTTCATCGACGAGTTCGTCGCCAAGATGGCCGAGTTCTATCGCCCCGCCGTCGAGCCCGACCAAACCGGCGGCTCCGCCCATTGAATCTGAAATTTCAAATCTCAAATCTCCATGGCCTCCGCCGACGACAAGAGCTACGATGACATCAATGTCACGCCCATGGTGGACCTCTACCTGGTGCTGCTGCTGATCTTCATCATCATGACCACCGCCGGCGTGCAGGGCGTAAAGGTGAATCTTCCCAGCGCCAGCAAGGCCTCCTCGCCCAAGCTCGACATGCCCAAGACGCAGGCCATCACCATCGACAACGAGGGGAAAATCCGCCTCAACACCATGCCCGTCACCCTCGCCGATCTTGAGACCAAGCTCGGCCAGCTCAAGGCGGCCACCCCCGAGCTACCCGTCGTCGTCCGCGGCGACCGCCAAAGCCAGTATCAGGGCGTCATGGACGTGCTCGACGTGTTAGGCCGCGTCGGCATCACCCAGATCGGCCTCGCCACCCAACCGCCCAAAGGCGCGAAATAACCGTTTTCCATGGCCTCCAAACCACCAACACCTCCCAAGCCGAACAAACAGCGCCTCGTCATCGGCATCCTGTTAGCCGTCGTTCTGTTGGGCGGAGTGGTTTCATTTCTGCTCGCTGGCGGAAAGCGGACGAAGGCGGCTCCGCGGAAAGCGGAAACCACCATCGTCGATCTGGTGCCTCCTCCGCCACCACCACCGCCGCCACCGAAGATCGAGCCACCCAAACCCGAGCCTCCGCCCGAGGACAAGGAGGAGGAAATTGTCGAGCAGGAGCCCGACCCGGTCGAGCCTCCACCCGAAGCGGCGGAAGAGCCGCCGTCTGAAGTGCTGGGAACCAACATCCAGGGCAACGGCCCCGGCATGAGCGGACTCGGCAGCAGCGGCGGCGGCGGCGGCAGTCGCAACAGCATCGGTGGCGGCGGCTCCAAACAAGCGCGCATCGACTGGTATGCGAAGCGCGTCCTCGTCACCACCATCAAACAAGCGCTCCAGAGCAATCCGGCGACAAAATCCTCGGTCATGGACGACGGCATCCGCGTCTGGATCGACAAAGACGGGCGCGTCATCCGCATCAAACCGCTAGGCAGCACCAGCAACGTCGCCGCGCTCGAACAGGTGCTCGTCGGCCTCCAGACCTCCCAGGCACCGCCCGCGGGCATGCCACCCTACATCGATTTCAAAATCAAAGCCCGCAAGGCGGCTCTCTAATCTATTTTCCCATGTCCATCACCCGTCCATCTCTCATTGTCGCCTTCCTCGGAACCGCCAGCGTGCTCTCCGCCGAGGAAGTCACCACCGGGACCACCCAGGTCGAGCAAGCGGCAGACACCACGCCCGCTCTATCCGATACGCTCGATGCCGTCGCTGACGTGCCGCTTTCCACCGATCTCCCGGCCGAGCCCGCGCCGGCAGCCCCCGCAGCGCCCACGTCGAACGTCACGATCAATCTAATCAACCGCCTCGTGCAAAAAGGCACCCTCTCCCAGGCTGAGGCCGCGGAAATGATCCAACAGGCCCAGGCCGAGGCCATCGCCGCTCAAAACGCCGCCGCCAGCGCCGAGATCGCCGCCCTGCCGGCAGCCCCCGAGGCGGATGAAATGCGCGTCACCTACATCCCGGAGGTGGTGAAAAACAACATGCGCGACCAGATCAAACAGGAACTCATGGCCGCCGCCCGCGAGGAAAAATGGAGCGAGAAGCAATATCCCGAATGGACCTCCCGGTTCCGCCCCTTCGGTGACATCCGGACTCGCTGGGAAAGCACCATTTTCCCGGATGGAAACGACGATTCCGGCGCCTTCCCGAATTTCAACGCCATCAACACCGGCCAGCCTTTCGACACCTCCGGCAACCAGTTCTCCCCCCAATACAACGTGGACCAGAACCGCGACCGCATCCGCATGCGCGCCCGCCTCGGCACCGACATCATGCTGGGCGATGGTTTCAACGCCGGCGTCCGTCTCGCCACCGGTGACAGCAGTTCGCCGACCTCCACCAACCAGACATTCGGCGGCTCCGGCGGCGGCTTTTCGAAATACTCCATCTGGCTGGACCGGGCATTCCTCAGCTACGACGCCGGACCCGGCGATGGCCAGGAACTCACCTTCCTCGTCGGACGCTTTGACAATCCGTTCTTTTCCACAGACATCCACTGGGACAATGACCTTGGCTTCGACGGCGTCGCCCTACGCGGCAAGGTGAAGATTAGTGACTGCGTCTCCACCTTCTTCACCGCCGGTTATTTTCCAGTCTATAACACGGACTTCAACTTCGCCTCCAACCAGCCGACGAAATTCGAAAGCACCGACAAATGGCTCACCGGCGCCCAACTTGGAATCGACTGGAAAATCGCCAGCGATTGGAAAACCAAGTTCAGCGTCGCCTACTATGGCTTTGATGGAGTCCAAGGAGAGCTTTCCACTCCCTACACTCCTCTAACTTCGAGTGATGCCGGTGACACCGACACCACCCGCCCCAGCTTCGCCCAGCGTGGAAACACTTACCGCGCCCTCCGCGACATCGTTCCCACCGCCGCGAACGACTTCGGCACCAAATATCAGTATCAATACTACGGACTCGCCTCCGAGTTCGAGAATCTCACCGTCACCGGCAAGCTCGAATACGACGGCTTCGACCCCGTCACTCTTTCGCTGGTCGGTGAGGCCACCAAGAATCTCGCCTACAACGCCTCCGCCATCGACAAGGTCGCCGTCAACAACCGCGGCCCCGCGAATGGCAGCGGGGTCGGCGAGTTCGAAGGTGGCGACACCGCCTGGTATTCGGCCTTCCAGGTCGGCATGCCCGCCCTCGAGAAGTTCGGCGACTGGCAGACCGCCTTCGGTTACCGTTATGTCGAGTCAGACGCCGTCGTCGATGGCTTCACCGACTCCGACTTCGGCGGTGGCGGCACCAACGTCCAGGGCTTCACCATCGGTGGCAGCTTCGCGCTCTCACCGCTCGTCCGACTCGCCCTCGTCTGGATGAGTTCCAACGAGGTCAGTGGCCCGCCGCTCAGTTCCGACATCATCCAGTTCGACATCAACGCAAAGTTCTAACTATCTTATGAAATTTCCATCCGTCGCCATCTCCAAGTGGCTGGGGCGTCTCGCCCCAGACCGTTGCAGGAGCGTCTCGCTCCTCCTTCTCTCCATCTTCATCCTGCCCCTTCAAGCCGCCGAGGAAGCCGATCCCTCACAAAAGCTCCGCGAACAGCTCCGCAGCGTCACGCTCCAACTGCGCACCGCCCAGACTGACGCCGCCAACGCCCAGGCCGCCCAAGCGGTCGCTGAGAAAAAAATCACGGACCTGACGGCAAAGACCGTCGAGCTTGAAAAACGCCACACCTCCCTCCTCAAACAGAACACCGCCGACAAGGCCGCTTCCGACGAAACCATCGCCAAACTCAACAACAAACTCGCCGAGCGCGAGAAGCGCATTGTTGAAATCACCGAAAACCGCGACGAGTGGAAAAATGGCTATCAGAAGGCCGCCGCCGTCGCGCGAACCAAGGAGGAGGAACGCGCGAAACTCGCCGGCGAGATTCTCGTTCACAAGCGCGACATCGCCGACCTCCAGCGCAAGAACATCGCCCTTTTCAACA